>JACQIX010000038.1 GCA_016198275.1 Candidatus Daviesbacteria bacterium
TGGATCTCACTACCTGGCTTGTTAAATACAACTCCTACAGACCTCATGAAGCCCTTGCTAATTTAACTCCTTTAGAGTATGCTCAGAAAAACTTCTTTCAAGTGTTACCTATGTGGTCTGCCAGTACACTTATTTGCTATGTTGTTATATAATTCTTTTTATGTCTCTTCAGGTAGAATCAAAAATATCCTCCCTGGTTATTCCAAAATCTTTAGAATGGGAAGGCTTTGCTCCCTATCTAAAACAAGTAAATCCTCATGGATTTGGGGATATTGCCTTCGCTCTTGGAATAGCTAAAAGCGCACACCAACAGCAATTTCGACAAAGCGGTGAACCTTTCTTTTCTCACCCATTAATGGCCGCCATTTATCTGGCAGGAGCTGGTTGCAAACAGCCTCATATTATTGCAGCCGGCCTGCTGCATGATGTACCGGAAGATAATTTACCATATTTGTTAAAAGCTCAAAACAGAGTTATAAAAGAGTTAGAAATTGCCAGGATCCCACAAGAAGAACTTTATCAACTTTACGAGGAAGATGGTTGTTATGAGGAAGAAGCTTTATTATTCAGGCACTTAGGCAGTGGAACAGTAACAATTATTAGAGCTGTAACAAGAGCCAGAAGACAATCTGAACGAGGTTATCAACAACAATTAAGAGAAGGTCCTCCTGGAGGCCGGCTGGTCAAAGCTGCTGATTGTTTGCATAATCTTCGCACCTTACCTCCTTCGGATTCAGCTAGAATTGTCAGAAAAATTGCAGAAACCAGACAAGGATACATACCTATTTTTGAGATGGCTGCAAGAGAGTTCCCAGTAGAAGGGAGAGTCTTGCTTGACCATATCAATATTGAACTTGAACGCTTAGAAACAGGCAGACCTTACTCACCTCAATTTTAAACTGAATTTTTGGCCTATGCGTAAAGTCAGTTGCTTTTTAGAGGTGATCTTAACCATCTGGTTCATATAAGGATATTGCATCATATACAAGGAAATAATACTATTTTACAGTTACTGGCAGCTGGCTAAGTATTGCCAACATCACATTTTGCCCTACAGCATCAAGATTGCCATTTTGTGCTCCCAATACTTCCTTTGGGGCAAGTGATTGGAAACTTATGTTTAAATCCCGTCCATCTGGTAAGCAAGAGGCTATAATTATTCGACGTTCTTTTTCTGCTGCTCGGTAGATAATCCTTCCTGCTCCTCTGGTAGCTGGACCTAATCTTCTTTGGGGCCTGCCCTCAGGATACAAACCAACGATTTCATTATGCGAAAGGGCATCTATGATAACTTGAGTTCCTCCTCCCCACTGGCCAGGCACTTTCACAATAATCCCCCCAACTGATTCAGCAATGGCCGTATGAACTATTGCCACCAGACGATTGCTGCCCCAGGATTGTACCCAGTGCATTTCCCGACCAGTCTCATCCATTACCGCTACAGAGATTGCTAAGCTATGCCAAAGCCCTCTCAAAGGACCTTGATTGGTGTAATTTGATAACACCAAACCGCCATTTATTAAATTTTTTAAACAGGAGACATTCTGAAAATTTAAATTATAACCAGTTAATACTCCTCCTAGAGAAGATAAAGATTGTCTTTTACCCCTAATAACATTCTCCAGAAATCCTTGGTAGCAAATTCTTCCTTCAGGAGTTAAACCAGTCCCCTGGTACCTACCTCCCAAATACACTAAGGCTGCATCAAAAGGATTTAACCTCTCTGCCATAATTTAGGACTTCTTTTTGCCCACGATTTTTTCAAATTCCTCTGCCTCCAGAGTTTCTTTTTCAAGGAGTGCCTTGGCCACAGCATCCAGTTTAATTTTATACTTTTTTAAAATTGCCTGAGCGTTTTTATATGCTGCATCCATGATCTTTTTGACCTCTACATCTACTGCATCATGCAGTTTGGGGGAAAGTTCTCTTCCCTCATCAAACCCCCGCCAGATCCCAAACAAAGGCCTGGGGCTAATGCTAATTGGCCCTAAAGCAGACATACCGTATTGGGTCACCATCTGCTTGGCAATGGTGGTAGCCACCTCAATATCAGAAGCAGCGCCGGTGGAAATATCTTTGAAAATCAAATCTTCAGCAGCTTGCCCTCCTAAAGCAGCTGTTATTTGCTCTATCAACCTTGACTTACTCTCATTTGACCTGTCTTCTGTTGGCGGGAAAAGCGTATGCCCGCCGGAAACTCCTCGGGAAACAATGGAGATTCGATGAACAGGATCAACCTTAGTAAGGTTATGCCCTACAATCGCATGTCCTGCTTCATGATAAGCAGCCAGTTCCCGATCATGCTTTGACTGCATCCTTTTTCTTTGCGGTCCTAATTTTTCTTTGGTGGCAGCTTCCTCCAGATCTTTTGGCTCAATGGCTTTTTTACCCTCACGCGCAGCCAAAATAGCTGCCTCATTTAACATATTGGCCAAATCTGCCCCGGAAAAACCAACAGTACGTCTTGCCAGTTTTTCCACACTAACATCCTCTGTAAAAGGTTTTCCTTTCATATGAAGCTGGATAATGGCTTTCCTTTCCTCAAGGTCCGGTAAAGTTAACACCACTCTCCTGTCAAACCTGCCCGGTCTGATTAAAGCTGCATCCAAAAGGTCAGGCCTGTTGGATGCCCCGATCACGATTACCCTTTCATTAGGAGTAAATCCGTCCATTTCCACCAAAATTTGATTTAAGGTCTGCTCCCTTTCATCATGCCCCCCTGAAATTCCCATCCCCCGCTGACGCCCAATGGATTCAATCTCATCAATAAAAATAATGGAGGGTGAATTCTTTTTAGCCTGTAAAAACATGTCTCTCACTCTCGAAGCACCCACACCTACGAGCATTTCCATAAACTCGCTGCCGGCAATTGAATAAAATGGTACTCCGGCTTCGCCTGCTATGGCCCGGGAAATTAAGGTATTATGATTTATAAATCCATTACCTAAAAAGCTGTGAGTTTGGGGGACTGTAAAATCATAAACCCTAGCCTGACTTTGCGTTTTCTCAACTACCCTGGAGAAGAATAGCTTAACTTCTAGCAAATTACGTAAATATTCTAAATGCGGAATTTCAGATTGAAGAGAGTTAGCATATTCCACATAATCGTTTAGTGTTTCCCTCGAAATCCTCCCTCTTCTACGAACTTTATCAATAGTTTTAGATAAATTCTCGTTACTTAATTTTTTAACAGAAACTTCTCTCCAAGATTCTTCCACTATCTTAGCTATTGAAGGAATCACATCAATATTGGTATTGACTCTCCCCATTTTTTGAACATGCGAATGAAGCAATTGCTGCTTTCTAGATAAACGAAAACCCACACTACTACTGAAGCTGATCAGCGACGAACCAGTAATGTTTATTCTGTAAACTGAACGATAATAGCCATTTTCTTTTCTGCCTTTAACATTTAAACTGGCGACGATTCCCAAGTTCAAAAGCATCATGTGTACCTGTCTGGCCATACGCTCGCTTACTGTGCAGTATTCAAATGCTGCCCTTTTTCTTTCTATAGAACCATCTGTATCAAAAAGTCCCTGCAGAAAAGCAACTTGGATAATTTCAGAAGCCTGTAGAATTGTTGGTGGTATAACTTTATCATATGATAATAAGTAAGACATACCTAGTTGATACAATTGCCTTTTAAAATCCCAATTTGAAATAGTAAACGATTGACCATTAGTACTGGTAGAAATTGCACCTTTTGGGTAATGAGTTTTAAGATAGTTCTTATAAAATTCGGTGATTTCTGGTTCGATACTTGTTAGTCCTACTCTTGATGCATGACTTAGATTACCGTCACCTGTTAAAAGACCCAAAAGATATGCTGTATCTTGATCTACCAAATCAAGGTTTCCAAAAATTCTTCTTCCAAATTGAATTGC
Organism: Candidatus Daviesbacteria bacterium; assembly: GCA_016198275.1. Classification (GTDB taxonomy): domain Bacteria; phylum Patescibacteriota; class Microgenomatia; order Daviesbacterales; family UBA10151; genus JACQIX01. Next base: position 3,888 of record JACQIX010000038.1, read on the forward strand.
TACATTGTCACCTTCTTGTAAGTATTGAATATTTCTAAAACGTAGCTTACCATCGTTATCCATTACTACAACTGGATGCTCAGGAGTTCCCTCAAGAGTAAATCCTTGAGCCAATCTTATCTTAATAGTTTTTTGTTCCCCCAAATTGAACCAATGAGAAGCAAAGTTTTCGCTGGAAATTACATCATCTGTATTAAAACCTGGAAGTCTTGCTCCGTAGACTTGATGGGATCTTGGATCAACATAAAAATAACGCGGAATTTCTCTTATTTCCATTAACCCTTTATTTGTCCAGATAATAGTATCCCCTGTAACACATTTACCTGTTCCGGGCGGTCCTAGCAGAAGTACCCCTTTAGGCACTCTGGCTCCCAAAGCCCTGAATTTTTCCGGAGTTTTTAAAAACTCAACTATCTCTGACAACTCTCTTTTAGCTTCCTCTGCCCCGGCCACATCGGAAAATTTAATTTGGGGAGAATCTTTGGTGAAAAGCCTGGCTCGTGATTGGGCAAAAGAAAAAATTCCCTGAGCGCCTTCGCGGGCATTTCTAAAAAGAAAAAACATCAAACCTACCAAAACCAGTATTGGTAAAACCGCCGAGATCACCCCCACCCAAGCTTGTTGGATTGACAAATCCTTTACTTCAATGGTGACTCCTTTTGGATCAACTCCTGAACTTTCCAAAATTTTATAAATTGATTCCCCTGCTTCCTTGCGGGAAATCAGTTTTTGATCAGAACCTTTAATCTCTGCTGTGACTTTATCGCCTTCAAGAGAAATCTTTTGCACTTTTTCATCTTTGATTTGGTTAATAATTTGGGAGATTGGCACTTCTCCGCCTGGCGCAGGACTGCCTGAAACCTGGTAGAAAAAAATCAGTGCCGCCAAAGCTATTAAAAGATAAATCAGGGCTCCTTTAACAGTGGCCCAAACCTTTTTATTTAAATTAATCCGTCTTTTGCCGTTGGCCATGTGGGGATTTTACCATAATTTATAAGAGATAATCTATTTTCATAACCTTTTTAACTTCTGCTAAAGTTTTTTGGGCTTCTGCTTTTGCTTTTTCAGTCCCCTCATTAAGAATCTTCTTCACCAAATTTGGCTGTTTTTCATATTCAACTCTTTTTTTTCTGATTGGATCTAAGAAATTATTTAAAACTTTGACCAGGTACTTTTTTACCTCAATATCTCCTATTTGGCCATTTCTGTATTCTTCTTTAAACTTTGCTATTTGGGCTTTATCCTCTTCTGTACCAAAAACATCTAAGTAGATAAATACCGGATTGCCTTCCACTTCTCCTGGATCAGTGGCATGAATTCTCTTTGGGTCCGTATACATACCCATCACCTTTTTTTCTACTTCCAAAGCAGAATCACTCAGAAAAATTGCATTCCCCAAAGATTTACCCATCTTGGATTGCCCATTTGTGCCTGGCAAAGTTGGTACCTCACCTATTAAAGGTTCAGGTATGGGAAAAACCTGCCCATAAAGGTTATTAAACTTAATAGCAATATCCCTGGCAAATTCCACATGAGCTTTTTGATCTTTTCCCACCGGTACAAGATTGGCTTTTGGCAACAAAATATCAGCTGCCATAAGAATTGGGTATTGGAACAGAGCAAAGGTGTCTTGTTCCCCTGAATCAAGCTTTTCTTTTAGAGCTGGCTGGCGCTCCAGCACCGCTCTGGAAGTGAGAGTACCCAGAAAATATGCTAATTCCAAAACTTCCGGAACTTTAGATTGTAAAACAAAGGTCACCTTCTTATGATCAAGTCCAACTGATAAATACCCGAGCATCAGACCCCTGATATTTTTTTGTAAATCAGCTGTTTTATCAAAATGAGTAGTTAAAGCATGTAAGTCTGCAATTAAAATATAAGTGTCATACTCATATTGCAGTTTAACCCTATTTTTAAGTGATCCAATATAGTTTCCCAGATGGAAACTATCTAAAGTAGGCCTGTCACCTGTCAGAATCCGTTTCATAACTGCTAAATCATATAATATTTTTCTAATAAGTGGTAGTTCTTCTGAAATAAATATCCTAAATATGGAAATTTGTGGCAGTTTGGAAAAATGCTTCTCAACTTTTCTTTTTCTTTTCCACTTCCCCAAAGAAGGCAAAGAAGGCAAAGAAGGCTAATACCATCAGTATTCCTATCATAAGTCCTACAAAACGATCATTTAAATCAATCACTGTTCCCCCTTTTTGATGAGTATAACACCTAATCCTATCGCAAACAATCCGCTTAGTACCAGTAAAGCAAATCGGCCAATCTGGATTGGCTCTCTCATTTGAAATGTCTCTGGTAGAAAAAATGCTGCAGAAGCCCCAAGTAAAATCCCTTCGCCAAAAGTTCTGACAGAGGATGATAAAAATAACCACTGGTCTCTTGATAGTTTTGGTTTAACTATCATAATGTTAACCTGTCAGAATCCGTTTCATAACTGCTAAATCAGCCAATATTTTTCTAATATACACCTTGTCAATAGGAAAATGTGCTTTATGGTAAAGAGAATTTAAACCTGCCTAACTTTCCTCCATCTACAACTCCCCCGTTCAACAAAGCTCCCTTCATTGCAATTACTCCAATAGTTCTACTTCTTCCCGGACTGATTATAACTCTGCCATCCGGGCACACAGCCTGAACTCTAAAGTCTACCGGTTTTCTACTTCTCTCTGTTTCTCCTTGTATAACATCTCCAGGCCTAATTTCTATTGTCATAATTTATCACTCTCCTTTCATTTTATTTTTAAAAAATCTATCTAAATGACTTAGGAAACTTTATACATAGCTCTAAGCTCTTCAGCGTATAGTAAAGACCTATTAATGAAAGCACGACCCGAGCAATCCGGAGAGTTTACCGGAAACCTCTTTTTAGGGAATAAGATAGTAAAACCTTCTTCTGCTCTCCTATTTCCATATAACTCATGTGCTCTACCGTTATGGAGACCGGTTTGGGGATCCCTCGTGCCAACTTCCAATCTGGAATTTAGATAAGTTTCGCGGTCGTAAAATATTAATTCTAAAGGAACTTGAATATCTTCAAACCAGGTCCTTCTCCGCGCACTAAAATTCATTTCAGCAGCCTGACCATGATCTTTACCAGTCTTATCATCTTTTTCCACCCCTACAACTCTTAACTTAGGGTCAGAATTTATAATTGAAGCTGTCTTATCTGCCAATTCTTCTGGTTTAGCACGGTCATCCATTAAGACAATGATCATCCCAATTGGGTCCAGAACACCAGTATCCATATGATTTATATCAACCACTCCACCATTTTTTTTAGCTTTGACTAAACATTTAATTACCGCCAATCTATCATCCTTTTTTCTAGGACTCGTATATACCATTAGTTCGTCTTTACCTACATCTATCACTTCACGTCGTATTTTACGAACGGTAGTTGGCACTGTTTTTAAATGAGCTGTAGCAGGAATTCGTTGCATTGTATTCGGGAATCCAATTACTTGATTGGTTTCATCATCATGAATAGATCCCAAGACAACTCTGCTTCCAGCCCCTACTGGACCTGAAAAATATACCTGGTTTAGTAGACGGTGAACATCAGATAATCTGGTACGGAGCCTATTATTTAACGTTCGGGAGGCAATCATTGCTGAAATATCCGTCACAAGTATATGTCTATGAGCCTCATAGGCTAAAACAGGATCAATTTGACCTTCCGGCATGGATGCTAATTCAAATAGATTACTTGGCCTATCTGAAAGTAAACTAATCTCATCTTTTAATTCCAAACCATCTAATGCTGGTAAAAGTGCGTGATAAAACTCAATAATTCCTATTGCGTGCTTTTGATTTTGCAAATAGAACTCACGAAGATCCACATATTCTGGCAAAGAATAACGTATCCTACTAGATCCAAAAACATAATCATCAATAGCTTTAGGCGCATCCTCGGGTAAATTACCTCCAGCTCTCATTATTTTACGAAAGCGCAAACTATCCCTGCCCCACCTATCCCTCATTAACAATGCCAACTGACGATTAGTCTCAGGCATCCGATCTTCAACTTCGGGCTGAAACATATCTATTGTGACAGGTATTATTTTTTCTGACATATTTTTCCTTTAAAAAACCGCCCTTTTTAAGGGGGCGGCTGAAAGTCTTAATCCTGATTATCCTCCGGACTAAGCCCCACAGAGCCCCACACCCCAATAAATAGGGCATACATTTTCCAAAAATTAAAGAGTCCTTTTTTGATCATATTTTTAAAACCAAAAATCCCTTGAAAGGGATATCTACTCTAATTTTTAATAAATTAAAGAATTTTTGTCAATAACGATTATACTATGGGTTGACGTAAAAATCAAGTTATGATTCCACCTCTTCCAAAAATTGAACTGGAGTAACAATTTTAATTCCCTTAAACATTCCCAATTCTAACAAATCCTGATCTCCTGTGATAATAAAATCACATCTGCCCTCAACTGCTGCCTCTAACACTTTGTTATCATCTATATCCCTGACAATATTAAGTGACTTTTTTGGCTGCACTATCAGAAAAGATTCATTTATACTGGCTTCAATACCAAGTAAATCAGGGATTAGCTTGGGAAACTTTTTATTTATAACCTCTATCAACTCTATTAAAAGTACTGGCGAGATAACACCTTTGATTTTCTCTTGTATTGCAAGTAATAGTGCTGCCCTGGGAGCACCACCAAAACCAATTGCTGAAATCAAAATATTGGTATCAAGAACAACTCTAACATGGTTTTCGCCCGTGCCTGAATTCATAAACTATTTCATTAATTTGATCTTCGCTCTTAATTCCCATCTTTTTCATTACTCTCTCTCCCGCTTTGAAAATACGATCCCACGAATCTTTCCTTTCCATATATATCCTTAATGCTTCTCTTATTAACTCTGAACGATTCCGATATTCTTTTTTTGCCCTCTCATCTACTTTTTTGACTAATTCTTTTGGTAAAGAAATATTAAATGTTTGTGTTTGCATACAAATATTGTATAGATTTTGTATATATCTGTCAAGGCTTTAGCTTCCTGGGCCTAACCCCATCATATTCAATTTCTTCACCAGGTATTCTTCTAAATGGCTTTTCGCGGATATATTCTTCAAAAATGTGAGCTACCAATCCCACTACCCTGCCGATAATAAAAAATCCTTTGCCCAATCTATAGTTAAACCCCATTTCAGAAATTACTGCTGCTATTGCCCCGTCCACATTTATGGGGATTTTTTTACCTTTTTTTTCTTCCAAAACTTTTTCCACCTCAACTGCTAATTTACAATATTCTCCCCAAAAACCTAAACTTTTTGCTTTGGCAAAAATTTGAGTAGCTCTGGGATCTTCTGTATAAACTTTATGACCATAGCCCGGGACCCTATCACCTGATCCAATCACCTTTTCCACCAGTTTCTCTGCTGTCGAACCCATCTGTAGTAATCTAGCGCACTCCTCTATTGCCCCTCCATGAAATTCCCCTATCCCTAAAACTCCGGCAGCTACTGCTGCCTGCATCGGATTTCCGGCAGAGGCGCAGTTTCTGGCATTCGTTACAGAAGGTGGCCCCAGACCATTGTCTATAGTGGAGATCAATATTGCATCCAGCATGGCTTTTTCTTTATCTGTAGGAAGTTCTCCTTTTAACTCTAACCAGATTGCATCAGTAAAATTTACTTTGTCTATTAAATCAGTCACTTCGTACCCATGAATATGGGCTTCCCCGTCAATAATCCCAGCAATAGACGTTTTCCATTTTTTATCCATATTGTTTACTTTAACATGCTATATTAAAACAAGTTATGCTTATCTTATCATTTTAACAGATCTGGTATTTCATCCGGCGTCTTGGCAATTTTAACCCCAGCTGATTTTAGGCTTTCAATCTTGGACTTGTAACTTCCTTTTTTCCCATAAATTATGGCGCCTGCATGGCCTAATTTAGTGCCTTGCGGTAAGTTTTGGGCAAATAACCCTGAAATAAAGGCGACAACTTTCTTGCTGAATTTACCGTGTTTAATCATGTCTGCTGCCTCTTCTTCATAGGTTCCGCCAATCTCTCCAAATAAAACAACTGCTTTTGTTTGTTCATCTTTTTCAAAATCGACCATGAGATCTGCAAAAGTTGAACCCACCAATACATCCCCGCCAATCCCCACAACTGTTGATTGCCCCATTCCATTTTTAGTGAGGATCCATGATACCTCGGATGCCATCCCTCCTGATTTGGAAATTACCCCAATATTGCCCTTGTTAAAAACCCCTCTTGGGTCATCCCCTCCTATTGATCCTACTTTCCCTACTGTGGGAGAAATAATTCCAATAGATGATGGGCCAACAATCCTTACACCAGCTTTCCGGGCCAAAGCTATTGCTTTGGCAGTATCAGCAATTGGTATATGTTCAGTTAATACATTAATCAAGGGTATTTTGGCCTGTATAGCCTCTTCCATAGCACCAAATGCTGCAAAGTTAGGCACAGCTATAAAAGAGGTGTTAATACCCGGGTGATTATCCAAAGCCTCGTTAATGGAGTTATAAACCGGAACTGCATGGACTTCCTGCCCTCCTTTTTTGGGAGTGACGCCAGCCAGTACCTTGGTGCCATAGTTTTGCATCTGCAAGGTCACTTTAGACCCTTCTTTACCGGTTATTCCTTGTACTAGTACTTTTGTTTTTTCATTCACAAGTATTGCCATTGTTTCCTTTGTCATCCCGACCAAGCGAAGCGCGTGGAGGGACCTATAATCACCAGATTAAAGTCTCAAATCTAACTTCTTCAAATCTTGGATTAAATTTGGTGATTAATAATATCTTTTTCTTTCTATTCCAGTTTTTTAGTTGTTTTTCTCTCGCTATAGCAGTTTCTGGATCATTAAAAACCTCATAATAAATTAATCTATCTATATTGTATTTCTCAGTATATCCTTTAACCAATTTATTTTTGTGCTCCCATAATCTTCTCACCAGATCATTTGTTATTCCTATATAAAAGTTTCCTGATTTATTCCTTAGAATATAAATGTAATATTGTTTACTCATTAACTTAGTTGAATGAGATCCCTCGACTTCGGGAAGTTTTACTTCCCTTCGCTCGGGATGACAATTTGTTTCTTACCGTAAGCCAGTTCTACCATGATCTTTGCCGTAGAAGTCATTGGTGTTTCTTTGCCATAAATATGAAAATCAAAGCCTTCTTCCTTTCCTATTCTTTTCAACTCCTCAAAAGCCTCTTTATCCCTTGGTCCACCTCTTCTTATTACAATCGGATATGCAGGTCTAGGTTTTAGCTCTCTTAACCCTTCCACAAACCCCATTAAAGTTTCATAAATATCAGTAAAATTGGCAGTTCCCCCTACAAACCAGCAACCTTTTAAGTTAGGTTTGGAAAGAACAATTTTGGTTAACTTTTTTAGCTTTTCCCTGGGAGGATTACCCGAGTGTTCCGTATAATTGGCAGGTTTTCCGCCCAAAGCAATTAAAGCATCCATATTTACAACAGATCCTCCGCCTCCCGCAGCCATCACCGCAATATCTCCGGGAAGGTCCCAATAAACAGAACCTGAGGTTCCTCTATGATCTCCTTCATCAATTTTCCTGGCTTCAATTTCAGCCTTAGCTGGCGGCCTACCAAACAGATTCCTCTCTTCAAATTTTACCTCTCTTCTAAAATCAGCATCATCATCTAAAATAACTTTAGCGTCCAAAGCCCAAACTTTACCATTTTTATCCAAACTTAACGGATTAATTTCTGCCAATTCACAATCATATTTAATAAAAACTTCCCAAAGCTTTTTTGCAGTATCTACCAACTCCCCAGGTAGGTGTTTCAAAACTTCCTTATCAACCCCTATAAGAATGTTCACCTCAAAACTTTTGCTCTTACCCTTACTCTCCACTCCTGTCCCGCCTGCACCAAAAGTTAATACAGGCCCCCGAGTTTCTGTGCTATAAGAAAATGACAAGTAGTACTCTCTGACAATATCCACCATCTCCTCCACCAAAATCTTCTCTACTTTCTCGCCGTTAATAGTTCTTTGAAACAATTCTTTAATCTTAAATCTTAAATCATTAATCTTTGTTACCTTAACTATTCCCCCTGCATCAGCCCGTTTCCCTGATAAAACCTGAGCTTTTAAAACAACCTCCCCTGTCATTCTGACTCTGAGCGAACCTGTACTGAGCGGAGTCGAAGTAGCCGAAGAGGAAGAATCTAATTTCTCAAATGTAATAAGCTGTGACTTTGGCACATTTATGCCGCAGATCTTAAAAAGTTCTTTCCCCTCAAATTCAAAAAGTTGCATAAGATTAGTAGAAGTATAGCAATTTCTTGTACTAAGTTGTAGTTGTATATGGGTGATATAATTATGTCTTGCTTCACAAGATTAATAATTATGAAAGGAGGTGATTTTATGGAAAGAGAACCAATTCCTCAAGCTGTTACTCCAGTTGTTACAAAACCTGAGAGTGTTGAAGGTATTAAGAATTCAAGATTTCCAGAAAGGGTGGGTAGAACTAGACACTTGAAAGTAGCTGCAGATTCATTAACAGATGCACTGCAAGTAGCTACAGTAGGAACAGTATCTAGACATGGCGAAATAACATCATATTTGGTAGACCGTGTTACCTTTACTAGCGTGAGTAGCATGGATGGAAGGGAATAAAGAAAGCGACCTGATTCCCAAAGTCATATTATAACCCCCCTAGACATCTAGGGGGGTTAATTAAAGTTTTTTTCTGAATTGATCATAGCTGGTGAGATTTGGGGTATGCTCAGATATTTGATATTCTTGCTTTACTAAAATCTTAGTATTATCTTTAACATCCTGATATAAAGTAACCCCCGGGCCAACTAGTGAATTTGCCCCAATTTTAACCCCAGGCATGGTTGAAGCATTAACCCCTACTCTTGATCCTTGGCCGGCAATTAAGCCTAATTTATGTCTACCAGTATCAACCTCTTTTTCAGCCACCCTGACTCTAATGGTATGATCATCCAGCCTTAAATTAGCCAATACCGCCCCGGAGCCCATGCCAAAATTTCCCTCAATCACAGAATCTCCAATATAATTGGTATGGAACCAACAATTAGGGCCAATGTAGGATCTGGTAATATCAGAATTAAATCCTGTTACTACTCCCTCTTCCAAATTAGTTTCCCGCACCATGGAATTATTACCCACAACCACCCCTTTACCAATGTAACAAGGACCTTTAATCACAGCCCCTTCAAAAACTTTAGCGCCTTCTTCTATTAATACCTTGCCTGTAATAATTGCCTTTTCAGACACATTTGCGTCCGAGTAAATTTTTTGTTCAATACTAGATAAAAAATAGCCCTGGATATCTAAAATCTGCCATGGATATTTAAGAGGAATCCATGGTCCATCATACTTTATAAACTTTACTTCTATTCCATCAACAATCATCTGGTTTAAAGCTTTTTCGTAAACATTATCACTGCCTGAAGTAATTTTTTCTAAGTATTCCACTAATTTTTTACCATCTTTAAAATAATCCACCACCAGTTTTACTAAATCTGAAGGCTCATTCCTCTCTCCCGGCTTCTCTACTATCCCACTAACCTTGTCTCTATCTACCTTTAAATACCCTCCTGGAAAATATTTGTTTACTTTTAATGCTGCAAAAACTACCTCTGCTCCGCCTTTTGCTACTTCTGAATATATTTTTCCATCTAATAGATCCTCAGCATTAACTACCAAAATCTCCTCCTTTAAATATTCTTTTGCTGAAAGTAATCCATCAGCCATACCTTTGGGTTCACTTTGAACAACAACTTGATAAGTCAATTCCAGCTCTTTTGCAACCTTTTCAATATGGTCTTTATTTTGAGGGGTAGCCACAATAATAAATTCACCTTTTACATTATCTTTAATTTTTTTTAAATTATGGTACAAAAGAGGTTTTCCCAAAAAAGGAATTAAACATTTATCAGTTTGGATCGGCCACATCCTTTTACCTTCTCCACCAGCTAGAATTATTATCTTCATAATATATAACTATACATTAAACTAAGTAGCAGCGGCTGGAATCGGACCAGCGGCCTATCGCTTATGAAACGATTGCTCTACCATTGAGCTACGCTGCCGTAAGGGAATTTTATCATATAACTGCTTGACGCAACCTGCAAAATAGGTTTACTCTTAAATTACTTATGAATTCTTCTGAAAAACTATTTGAAAAAATGGCAGGCGTTCCAGCTGATATGTTAGGTAAAACCATTGAAGTATCAAAAAATGTTGCTGACAGTTTTGATACTAGAAAACATATCCAAAGAGCTAAAGATTATTGGCATAATTTGGGACCGGGTTTAACAACCGGCGCAGCAGATGATGATCCCTCCGGCATTACCACTTATTCACAAACCGGCGCCCAATACGGCTTTCAACTTCTCTGGTTGGCTCCTTTTACCTTCCCGCTCATGGCAATTATCCAAGAAATGTGTGCCAGAATCGGCTTGGTCACAGGCAGCGGTTTGGCTGCCAATATCAGACAACATTATCCCAGATGGGTCTTATACACCTGTACGGCATTACTTTTTTTGGCAAATACCTTAAATATTGGTGCAGATTTAGGCGCCATGGCCAAAGGGGTACAGCTTATTTTCCCAGAATTCGGTTTTGTCAGCCTGGTGCTGTTTTTTGCTCTTTTTAGCCTGAGTTTGCAGATTTTTACCAGCTATGAAAGTTACGCCAAATACTTAAAGTGGCTGGCCTTAATATTGCTTTCTTACATCTTTGCCACCCTGGCTATTAAAGATTTGGATTGGAACCAAATTTTTATCTCCACCATTGTACCTTCAATCACCTTTTCCAAAGATCAGATCTTTTTGATTACTGCAGTGCTTGGAACAACTATTTCACCTTATTTGTTTTTTTGGCAGACTTCGCAGGAGGTGGAGGAGGAAATTTTAGCCGGTAAAATCACTTTAAAACTTCGAAGAGGCACTAATGTGGAGGATGTTAAAAATATGCGTATAGATATTTGGTCAGGGATGTTTTTATCAAATTTAGTGATGTTTTTTATTATCGCTGCTTGCGGTGCGGTTCTTTTCAGTAGTGGCATTACTTCTATTGCCACTGCCGAGGATGCTGCGCGCGCTCTTAAACCAATTGCCGGGGATCAGGCTTATCTGCTGTTTGCCTTGGGAATAATTGGCACAGGACTGTTGGCTGTACCTATCCTAGCAGGATCTGCCTCATATGCTCTATCTGAAAGTTTTGGCTGGAAATTTGGTCTTTACAGAAAATTAAAAGAAGCCAATGCCTTTTATGGAGTCATTATTATTGCCACCATGGTTGGGCTAAGCATTAATCTGTTAGGATTTGACCCAATTAAGGCTCTCATTTATTCTGCTTTAGCCAACGGCATAATTGCACCGGTAATTTTAGTGTTAATTGTGATGATAAGCAGTAATAAAAAGATTATGGGAGAGTGGAAAAATAATCTGATTTTTGCTATTTTAGGCTGGCTGATTACCATCCTGATGATTATGGCAGGAATTGCCACCATATTCTCTTTACTCAACCCTTAATAAGTATACCACATTTTATTTAGCTTAAACACCCCTTTTGGAAGTAAGCAGGTTGTGCTGCCTCAGAATCCCTGGGTTTAAAACTTGGGTCATTAGGATTAAATGTTCTAAGGCCTTCAAATCTTCCTTGCAAGTTTCCACTACCATCTCTTGTTATGTAATAAGTATGCATCTCTTTATAAGTAGTCAGACAATCTTCACCTGGTAATTTAAATCCTAAAGAGATTAAGTATTCTTCTCTGGGACCAAAACGAATAACAGGAAATTTTCTAACTGGACCTGCTTTCTCCAATGTTGGAGCGCAAAAGATTATACCTGGATTGGTGGATAAAACTTGGTCACGTTCATCGCTAATTAACCTAAATTCAGCGTCTTTTCTCAAAATAGTATCCAATACTAAACTACCGCCCTGACGAGCTGGATCAAAAGAGAATTTTACAGCCTCTAAAAATGGATGTTGTAGAAAATCAATTCTTCCATCTGTTAATACACCGTTTGCCTCTGTTAAATCATAGGGACCTTGATTTGGACCATTACCTATAGATCTTATAGCGACAGTTGGCGTGAGAGAGGGCCGCTCAGGAAGTCTGCCACAAGCAGCCAGTAATAAAAATACACCAGCTCTGAAGCTAGTTGTAAAAAAATCTCTTCTACTTACTCTTTCCACATTTTCAATATAATACAAGTGTAGTTTTGCCTTTAGTTGTTTTAAAATATTCTTCTCTTCTTATGGCATCCTTTTTACTTAAATATGCTTCATAGAAGATTAGCTTAAGTGGCATATAGCCTTTCGTAGATAAATTTTCTCCATTATTATGACTTTTAAATCTTTTTCTTAAATCACCTGTGGATCCTACATAAATCCAATCACGGCTTAAACTTTGGAGTACATAAACATAATAGAATTTCACACCTCTATCTTACCAAAAAGAAAGGGGCGCACCATACGGTGCACCCCTCACTTACCTTCGTTGCAGGCTGCTGTGCAGTCATGCACCATTCGGTGCATGGTTGCGGGGGCGGGAGGCTGTTAGAACTTACATTTATGCCTGATACTGATGTTATTATGTTTATCTTAACAATGTGCCCAACCTAAACCTGATTAGAATAGTTAAGAGTAGAGTAACTATCAAGATGTAGACAGGCCAAGCATAGTATGCAAAACTCCAAATATTTATAGTTAATAATGTTATTGCAGCAGATGAAGCACCAAGGAGATATACTTTGTAATCTTCAGTTTCAGGTTCATAATAGGATTTTACTATTGTAGGTATAGCTGCTAATCCATCAGCTAGGATGCTAAATGCTATTGCAGCATTGCCAGTTTTTGTAATATACCAAAACAGTATACCTATTACAGAAATAGTACCACAGATCATGTCAAGCCGACCTAATCTCCAATAGGACTTTTTATTAACAAATGAAGCAAGAAAAATCATAAGTGGGGTAAACCCTGTCATAAAAGTCATTAAGGATTGTAAACCAACACCTTGCTTAATTTGAGCAATAAAAGCAATAAATGGTATTATTGACCACAAAAGCCAAGTAACCCTATCTGGTTTTACCTTTCCCTTTATAGTATCAACAAAGTAACTAATGCTGCCAATAAGGTTAAGGATTGCTCCCACAATGACAAAATTTGGATGAAGCATATTTTTGAGTATAACAGACTAGGAGGAAAAGATTTGTGTTGCGGGGGTGGGAATCGAACCCACTACCTCAAGATTATGCTCCGTTTTGCATTACTGCAAGGGTAGGACTATATCATCATCCTGTTCCGTACGGTACAGGAGTCCGGCGTGTAGTCTCTACGGGATCCTGAGTATTAATCGAAGGACTTCCCTCGGTATTACCTAGGTATTTAAACATTTAGGTTTCACCGATATAGCCAGATTCTCACAAAAAATTACTTTCTTGCGGGCCCAAACTGAGCCTTGTGTGCAGCCTTTACACTTCCCCGCGAAAAGTATTGTAGCTTTCTTGCTTTTAGTTGTCAATCAAACGAATAAATTGTGTTCAGGAGTTGCCAAATCCAAAGTAATTTAACACCATCTATTTATTAGAAAATTTTGGTATAATTAATTAATGCAGCACATCCACGAAGATTACTTCAGGTCAGCGATGTTTGGACTCCAGGATGGTCTTGTTTCCACAACCGGGGTAGTAGTGGGAGTAAGCACCGGCGTTGAAGATAAAGCAATTATCATTCTAGCCAGCTTAGTTACTGTGACTGTTGAAGCAACATCAATGGCTGCTGGTCAATATTCCTCTGAGAAAGCAGTCCATCAAATGGACAAATCTGGAAAACATACGGACAGTTTACTCCTTGGAGCTATAATTATGTTCCTGGCTTATTTTATGGCTGGAATGATACCTATCATTCCCACCATACTTCTCCCCCAGCCTAGTGCCAGGTTTGTAGCAATACTTGCAGCACTAACCGGCCTTTTTACAATTGGATTTATAAAAGGACATCTTGTTAACTCAAAACCCTTACGCTCAGCCGTGGAGCTTGCAGTGATAGGCGGTATAGCAACCTCTATCGGGCTAATCGTTGGCTACTTCCTTAAAATCTAAAAATCAGTGCCAGAATACCCTTAACCAACCTAACCAATTTGGCAGCCTGATTTGAGCTGTCTGGCTTGCTCCCAAAATCATTTTTAATTTTTCCTCCGCAATTACTACCACACTCTCCCCTGTTTTAGAAAGGCCCAGTTTATTCCTAGCCTGCTCTTCTATAAATTCTACTGATTGAACTTGAAATAATTTTTGCTTTAATTCTTTATTCTTTATCTCCAGCTTATAAACTGTTTCTGCTGCCGAGCTTAATCTTTCTCCGGATTTGACAGCTTCCATTATTTGAGCTATCAGATTATAAACTATTACTAAAACAACTAAAATAATTAGACCTAAAAAAATTCTTTTAATCATTAAAAATAATTTGCTACTTGACAAAAATACCCTATAACATTAAGCTAAATGTTATGATTTCTTTGCGTGATGCTCATCAACAATTTATCGGACACCTTCAAGGCAAATCCCGCTCCTCTGCTACTATCTTAGCGTATGGCAAAGATATTGAGCAACTGGTCAAATTCCTGACCGGTTTGAATAAAAATGAGGCTTCTGAAATAATCCTAGGGGACCTACAAGCTTTTATGGAAAAATTAGCCAAAGAGTCTTATACCCCTAAATCAGTCTCCCGTAAAACCAATTCCACCAAAACCTTTTTTAAATTTTTAAAATCCTCAAATTTAATTCAAAACGATCCTGCGGACAATTTAGAACATCCCAAATTTGAAAATAAACCTCCTAGAATTTTAACCAAGCTGGAATACCGCTCCTTAAGGGATGCTGCCAGATCAGATATCAGAATGATTGCTGTCATTGAGCTATTTTTGCAAACAGGAGTCAGAATCGGGGAACTTGCTAAAATTAGCGTAGGGGATGTTAATGTGACCGAAGGAACCATTCACGTTCCCCCGTTTGAAGATACCAGAGAGAGAATTATCCCGCTAAACAAACCAGCGGCAAACTCCATTGCCAAGTATTTGACTATCAGACCTAAATCCCCTTCCCATACTCTTTTTATTACTAAAACCGGCAGGCCTTTGTTAATTCGAAATATCCGGACTGCCATTGACAGATATTTTAAAATTGCCGGCATTAAGGGCGCTAAAGTCAATGATTTACGCCATACCTGGGTAGCCCATCAGTTGCAATCAGGGGTACCTATGACCATTGTTTCCAAGCTGGCAGGCCACAAAAGATTATCCACCACCGAAAGATACCTGCAATTTATCCAGGGTCAAACTATAGAAGGTAAAGTTAAACTTGAAGAGCTATAATGGTGGGCGGACCAGGATTTGAACCTGGAACCAATTGTGTATAAGACAATCGCTCTACCGTTGAGCTATCCGCCCGTGGGTAGAATTATACTAAAGTCTGGCCCTTGATGCTATCTCCCCCTCCACTTGAACCACATCTCTGCCATATTTTAAGCGGGATAGTTCTCTGATGGCCTGGCCGATAGCTGGTTTTAACATTGCCTTCCACTTTTTCATATCCTTGGTAGTATCCAAGGAAAACGGCACCACCGGCTCACCATTGACTATGGTTTTAATATAGGCATGAGGGGATTCAATGTTGACTAGATCCGCCTCTGCAAAGGTTGGTGAAAATTCATGCTGAAGGTAATTAGCATCTGTCACTCCTACTCTGAAAGCCAGCACAGTGCCCACATTGCCAAAAACAGCATTTTTTAAATCTTCACCAATTTGGCCGATAAACTGGTTAGCCACAATCAGATTTAATCTGTACTTTCTGGCCTCAGATAAAATATCAGCGAAAGTGTCTGTAGCAAAGTTTTGAAACTCATCAACGTATAAGTAAAAATCACGCCTTTGCTCTATCTGCATGTCTGTCCGAGACATGGCAGCAGCCAAAATTTTGGGGACCAGAATCAGGCCTAAGAAGTTGGAGTTTTCCTCTCCGATCTTTCCTTTAGACAGGTTCATGATTAAAATTTTCCCTTCATCCATCACTTTGCGAAGATCAAATGATGATTTTGACTGACCAATGATATTTCTTATCATCTTATTGGTGACAAAACGGCCAAATTTGGAAACCGTGTAATCCAGCACCTCTGATTTATGAAAATCAGTAGTTTGGGCGATTTGATCTGTCCAGTAACGCCGAACAACCGGGTCAGCCACTTTTGGCAGTAATTCCCTAACAAAGTTAGCATCAGTCATAATTCTGACTACTTCTACAAAAGTTGCTCCTTCTGAAGACATGGCAGTCAGCATGGCATTTCTAACTCCATGTTCAAAACGGGGGCCAATAATCCCTGTTTTATTAGGGTCAAATAATTTGTACATCAGCCCGATAATGGAAGCCACCACAAAATGTCTCTGCTGTTCGGAATATGCTTCCAACATGTTCAAACCAAAAGGACGAGTCATATCCGAGGGGTCAAAATAAATCACATCTTCGGCCCGGGACGGCGGGATGAGTTGCAACATCTCCTCTGCCGCGTCTCCGTGCGGGTCAATAAAACAAAGCCCTTTGCCTGCCAAAACATCTTGTAACATCAAAGTTTTCAGCAGTTCTGATTTACCGGTGCCTGTCCGGCCGATAATATACATGTGTTTGCGCCTGTCATCTTCTGACAGATAAACCGGCCGACCCACCCCCCTGAAAACTGACCTGCCTAAATACAAACCACTGACCGGAATCTTTTCCGGCGCCGGGGCCCGCTTGGATGACAACCAGCTAATGTAGGGTGTTTCAATGGATTTATTTGGAAAATGAAACACTGTGGCCAGTTCATCTGCTGTCAAAACCGACAGTTTGGCAAACTTAGGCATATAGCGATAAATAAAATCAGTCAAAAATCCTTTTTCAGAATAAACTTTATCAGCGCTGAATGAATTGTAGGGCCCGCTAAATTGTTCAAAGGCGGATTTGATATTGGTTAAATGAGCCTTGGCAAGTTCCGAAGATTCAGATGAAACCACTATTCTAATTACTGTTTCAAAACCGCTTCTGGTAATTTTACCTTCCACTGCTTCCAATTGTTTGGCATCAGGGGCAGGTTTAGGATTTTTTTCATCCCCGGGTTCTTTTTCTTTTTTCACCCAATTTTTACCCAAGTTTTTCCAGCTGTTATCTGCAGGAGAAATCATCATCTGCACTGCCGCTCCTTCACTTAACTGCATCTTGGCCAAAGCTGAAGTCAAAGCTGAGAGCGGATCTGTTGGTAAATCCCGGAAAGTTTTAATAGGAAAGTAGTCTGCGCTTTTCAACTTCAGTTGAGCATAGGCTGTTTGCGAGTTTTCAGAAAAAATATTATATTCCGGCGCTTCTTTAATTTCAGCATCCGGGTAAGCCCCGTGAATTTGTTTTTCTACTAAATCCTGGTGAGATTGATGGCAGGAAACAAAAAACCTGATAGATTCATGCAAGGCCACAATTTCAAAAGATAAATGAGGTTGGAGCTTGAAAGCAGATAACATTCCTCCGCTCGAGCGGAGCGAAGCAAAGGTGGCAAATAATTGCTCTGAGGCGTCAATTTTAACTTCATTGCCTCTGGGAACTTTGATCTGCAGCAGGACAAATTGCAAAGATTTTTTCTCTCTATCTTTATATTTAATCCAGCCGACAAAAAATTTTTTTAAAAAAAACCCTAGCCCCACCAACAGTGATAAGACTGCCAAAATTCCCACCACTGCTACTATCAAACTAATAAAATCAATTCCTCCGTTTTGTGTTACTTCCATTATGCTGCTTTATTATTTTTCAATCTAACTTTCTTTAGTCTTTCTAAAGCAAGACTTATTGGATTTTTACTACTGGTTACTCTAGTTCTGGTTAATACTCCTTTGCCACTAGTCCATTCTTCAACAGCGCCACGACCAAAATGTGATAAATCTCCCGAAGATATATCAACCAGTTTTCCGTCAGGTATCTTGGTCAATGCAGATTGGTCATTTGGATTAACAGATTCAGGAGTAGATGGATAATCGGCTTGATTTAAATTACCGCTGACCCCTTTGTGTAAATCCTGATCCCTTTGGGCAGTTGTTTCCATAAACTAATTATCTCACATCTGATTGATTGCGCCAATTAACTAAAACTGTATAATTCCCACATGCTTTTAAAAGTTTTAGATAAAAAATCAGAAGCTAAAGATGTTTTTAGCTTAATTTTTGAAAAACCAAAAAGTTTTATTTTTTACCCGGGACAATATTTAGATTATGAACTAGCAGTTAATGACCCAAATGGAAATACCAGAGCTTTTACTATCTCCTCATCCCCTACTGAAAATTTCTTAATGTTAGTAACCAAAAAAGGATTTTCTGAATTTAAAAAAGCTCTCATCAAGTTTAAAAAAGGTGATGAAATTAAAACTTCCCACCCTGCCGGCACTTTCATCCTGGATGAGTCTACCCCTGCTGTTTTTATAGCAGGCGGAATTGGTATTACCCCATTTAGATCAATGGTCAAATATGCTGCGGACTATAAATTAAAAATTCCTATCATTTTAATTTACTCAAATTCTGATGAGAATTTTCTTTTCAAAAAGGAGTTGGCAGTTTGGGAAAAAAACCTATCTAATCTAAAAATTATTTATCACTCTTCCGGCAAAATTGAGCCGATTGTCCAGTACGTTAATAACGCAATATATTATCTGGCTGGGCCGCCTAAGATGGTGAAAAATTATGAAAAATTACTGCTTGGTTTAGGAATAGACCAGATCAACATCCGCTATGATCAGTTTGATGGATATTGAATATGATAAAATAACTTTGCATGGCTTCACAGAGACTAGGAAAGAGAATGTCCATTAAAGAATCTCAATACTGGTCAAGCATAGCATCTCAGTGTGGTCAGATATTTTTTGGCATATCAGCTGTCACTGTATTTGCAGGGAAATTTGATCAAAGTCAAATACTTGTGATATCATAAGCATTAGTGTCTTCAATTATTTTCTGGATAATTGGATGGAGATTAAATGAATGATAATAGATTTTAATCAAATAAACTGGGGGAATGTTTTAATAGGAGAAGCAATAATTGTAGGGGTAATGATTACTTTTTTTCTGTTTATTCTAAGCAGAAAAGGTTCACACAAATAATTATCTTCTTTCAATAGATAATATTGGCCATGATTCCATTAGCAGACTTTATCCATACTAAACTTACATTAGGAACCTAAGGGAACAATGATACCTCAAATTCACTAAAATTTTAAGGAAGGTAATCTAACAGTTTAAACAGGGGAACCCTATTTTTTACCTTTTCCTGTTGCTCCGGGGTTGAGGTTTTGTAATTAACCCCAAAACCAACAATCGCACCAACTCCAATTAAGGCCATTTTTAAAAATCTTCTTCTAGATATGAGTTGCGATCTAACAGCCTCTCTAGGTTGATGCATTTGTTCGTTTCTCTCACAAGACATACGTGTATTATAACAGATTTGAGCTAATTTAGCAACTATAGGCTCTGGCGATGTCCTGACCGCTGCTACTAAGGCTCGCCGCAACAGGTAATTTTAAAACCGCAATTATGACAAATTGCATCTTTTCTGTTTGGACAATCTATCTTACTCGGATAAACTACTTTTCCCACTATTTGATTTATATTAACTTTGCCAAAATGTCTGGAATCGGTACTGCTCTTTTGATTATCTCCGATCACAAAAACGCGACGACCGTCAACTTTTTGTATCCGCTTAACTATCTCTTTCCTAGCCAGTTTTATAATCACAATATCTCCTACTTTTGGCTTATTTCCAAAGTAAGCCCAATTAAAAGATAGTACGTCTTGTCCTGGTTTTAAGGTGGGAAGCATACTATTACCATAAATAGTGAATCTGGAAATAGGAAACATAATACATACCACCTACTACATGCTACTTATTTATGACTGACTATCTCTCCTTCTGTGGAATAGCCTGAAAGAATTCTGGCAGGTTCAAAACCTTTAGTTTTCCAAAAAATTTCAGCAATTTGTTGGACATTAGCAAGCAGTTTTTGGGAAATTTCCAGATCGATTTTTTGCCTGACATCTCCGGTTAATTTAAGAGTCTTCCAAACTAAATCGTGCAGATCCGGATAATCTTTAAAATGCTCCTGCTTAAAATAATCTGCCCATAAAGTCACTATCTCATGCTCCACTTTTTGAGCATGCTCCTCTTTAACTCTAGTAAATCTTGAAATTTGGGAGATGATCTTTTTTCTTTCATCAAATGGAGGTTCTGAAGAAGTGGGCTTAAGATCATTGATTAAATTTACCATCCTAATAATGGTGTGCGCTGCCATTTGTGCTTCATGAGGGTCGTAAATCCCGCAAGGAATATCACAATGAGCATAAACTAACTTTGTTGGAAGAATTTTAATAAGAGAATTTAGAAGCCTCATAAATTTTATATCAGTATTATAACATTTATACCAGTGGTATATATCAAGTAAGATTTTCCAAATATTCTTCCACATCGAAGCTGGCTTTGCAACCTGCCCCAGCTGCTGTAACTGCCTGGCGGTATTTAAAATCAGATACATCACCTGCTGAAAATACTCCTTCTGCGGAAGTTTTTGTTCCATCTGCCACCACTACATAACCTTTTTTGTCTAAATCAATTTGTCCTTTTAAAAAGCTGGTATTGGGCTGATGGCCGATGGCAATGAATAATCCATCCAATTGCAATTGACTGATCTGCCCATTCTGAGTATTTTTTAATTTCACTCCAGTTACTTTATCCTGCCCTAAGACTTCTATTACTTCGCTGTTCCAGATAAAATCAATATTTGGTTTACTTTTGACAAGTCGTTGCAAAGCGTCCTGGGCCCGTAAATTATCCCTGCGATGGATTACCGTCACTTTTTTACAGAGCCTGGATAAGAAATTGGCTTCTCTCATGGCAGTATCTCCTCCGCCAACCACTGCCACCTTTTTTCCTTTGAAGAAAAAGCCGTCGCAAACTGCGCAAGCAGACACCCCTTTTCCGCGTAGCCTTTGTTCTGATTCTAAACCTAACCACGTAGCCGAAGCTCCTGTAGCCAAGATTACTGACTGAGTTAACAAAGTCTGAGTTTCAGTTTTAATAGCAAAGGGTTTTTGGGAAAAATTTACAGATACAACATCTTCAGCTAAAAATTTGGTGTTAAAACGTTGGGCCTGTTTTCGCATCTTGGCCATCAAATCAGGACCTTGAATACTTTCATCAAACCCCGGATAATCGTCTACATCGGTTGTCAGCATCAACTGACCGCCTGCCTCTCTTCCGGCAATAACCAAAGGATGTAAATTCCCCCGGGCAGCATAAATTGCCGCAGTCAAACCAGCTGGTCCAGAACCAATAATGATTAGCCTTTCCGTCCTCACCTATTAGTTGCTCCTTGGGTGGAAATTTTTTGCTTTGTTGATCCTGTTGCCTCCTCTCCCGAGGGGACGGCAGAAGGAGTAGCTGTTGGTGTTGATTGGACACTAACCTGAACTTGCTCTTCTACTTTCGGGAGCATTGGCGGCTGATATCTACTCCTTAACCAAACTAAAAAGCCGGCTATCACTACAAACATCAAGATAATTATTGTAATTGTCACATTTCTATTCATTTACAACTCACCCCCTTGGGCATCTTGGGCTATCTTAACTTTTTGTTTTTGCAAAATCAACCCTGACGCAAAAAAACCTACTCCTGCACCCAGTAAAGTCCCGCCAAAAACATCTGACAACCAATGTTCCCCCAGATAAACTCTGGTTAATCCCATTAGAATTGCCAGAGAAGAAAGGCAGCCAAAAATAGTCAGCCTGAATAAGAAATTTTTGCTGGAAAAAATGATCATACAGATTAAAACAGTGATAACAAAAATTGTTCTAGTCATATGTCCTGAGGGATAAGAAAAATCAGTATGAATATAAAAAGAGGGTAGGTTTGTTGGTAGTAATGTTCTATGCAAAAATGCTGGTGGAGCCGGGTGAAAAAGAACCAGTTTTCCAAAAACCTCAGCTGCGGATGCCGGAATTATCATCAGCCACCCTAAAATTGCCAGCCATTTGCCCTTAAAAAAAGCCAGTGCAGATAATATTAAACAAAAGCCTAAAGTAATCTCCGCGCTGCCTAATAAACTAAAGTAAGAAAAGATTACATCAAACTTTCGGGAGACATGATCTTGCAATTTGACGGTAGTATCAAAATCAATTTGCTGCCATCTTTCCTTGGCTACCAGGTAGGAAAAATAAGTAAAAAAACCAATAAAAAAAGCAGCTAGCAGAAATAATTTAATTCTCACCAATAACTATCTTACAGTAACTGAGCCGAATAAAGAAGGATTTAGGTGATCATGATATTTATAAGTTCCGGCTTTGGGAAAAGTTAAAGATTTTTTCTCACCAGGTTTAATCTCACCAAGATTTAAAGGAGGGTAAACCAAGTGGGTTGGATGAACAGCAGAATTAACAGTATGATCCACTGTATCATTATTCATCCAGGCAACACTATCCCCTGCTGAAATTGTGATATCTTTGGGAGAAAAACCTACTGAAGTAACTGTGACCAGATTTTTGTTTTCAGTTTCAGCTGCGGAAGGGGAACCGGTATCATCAGACTGTGCAGAAACAGGAGCTTGAGTAGGCTGGGATACTACTGGAGCAATAGTTGGTTCGGGGCGCATCAGAAACCAACCGCCAATTACTAAAATTAAAACTACTACTGCTGCAATTACTACAGTCCTGGACATAAATCTTAATTTATCAAAGATCCTTTGTTTGTGCAAGTGGCAAAATCTGACTGGTAGAATAGTTTCCTATTTTTTTCGTCACAAACTTTAATTTTGCTCCCACTAACTTAGCTATTCTTTGGTGATTATCAATATTAGTATAATCTTTAGTAACAGCAATAATATCCGGCTTCAACTTAGTAATTAAACGGTCATAATCCTGATCCGAATCCATCTTAGGCAGATTAACAACTAAGTCTACTGCTTTCAATGCCTGTAAAATTTTAGCTCGCTGACTTTGTTTAAAAACAGGTCTTCTATCCCCTTTTAACCTTCTGATCTTTTCATCGCTTTCCAAAAGCACTACCAAGTAATCCCCTACCTTTTTGGCTTTTTCCAAAAAAATGATATGGCCGGGGTGCAAAATATCAAAACAGCCTCCCACCAAAACAATTTTTTTCTCTTTTTTCATTTGTGGTACACTTTTGTTATGAACAATCTATACCAATCGTTGCTCATTTTGCAAACATTTTATCTCAAAATGAGCTTACGAATGGTTATACCCGTAGCAAAGTCATTTGCAAGTGGTATATCAAAGATTAACACTGTAGCGCAACTTCGAACCTCTTTTACCCAAATTAATCAAAATGGTTTTGCCCATATTCTTACTCTTTTATTTGTCTTGCTGGGAATCGCTGCTGGAGTTTATTTAGTAAATAACAGAACAACTTTTTTACCAAAAGCGAATGTAGGCTCAGGCAGCGAATATGACGCAGTCGGTAAATTTACTGCTATACATTCTGACTTTTTTAATCAGAAAAAGAGCCGTGATTTATATCTTTTTGCCCCTGATAATAACCCCACATCTACTTTAATCATCGATAGTGGCAATAAACGAATACCAATAGCCGGAGGAAGCAGGATCAGGATAAAGGGAGTCTTAAAAGACGGCAAGATCACAGCGAAAGCCCGCTCTTCAGACTTTATAAACATCTTAGAGGATACAGGCAAAAAAGAAGCTTTGGGCGAGATAAAGGTGGGAATAATAAAAGTAAATATTAAAAAAGGAGGGCTAAGGACTAATCCTGCAAAGATGCCTTCGGATGCTATTTTAAATTCCATAATGGGCAGTGAGGGAGTTGTTAGCAAAGACTATTTCAAAGAAAATTCTTATGGAAAACTCCAATTTAACGCTGAGATTATCAAAAATATTGACCTGGAAGATACTCCGGCAGTTGATATTCCAGATGACTTGAAATTTTGCAAATTTCCTAGCATTATCACCAATGAGATTGAGAGACAAATTGATAGTAATAAACTTTCCCAATTTACTCACTTAATGTTTATCATTCCAATTGCAGATTTATTTGATTGCCCGAATGGAGTTGGAACTATTTTTGCCTCCCTGGATGGTAAGCATCGAACATGGATGCTTACAAACCTTAATAATATTAGTCTTTATGCCCACGAGCTGGGGCATAATTTGGGTTTAGGCCACTCTGGAATGATCTCTTGCAGACTAAATGCTCCAAGAGATTATGATAACTGCTTTTTTAACCAATACGGAGAGACTTACAGCGCCATGGGATATTTATCTTTCGATGAGGATTTGGTCTACCACTATAACGCTTTACAAAAATCAGCACTTGGGTGGCTCAAGAGTGGAGATTCAAAAGGAGTAGTTGAATTGGATGAGATAGTTAATGAAAAAACTTATAAAATAGCTCCCCTGGAATATCCAGGTAAAGACCAATTGAAACTGGTAAAAATACGTTTAGAGAGATTTCAAAACCCTCCTTGGGGGAGGGTTTTTGACGAAGAATATCCCTATGTCCTTATTCCGGATATTTTCAAACAAACTGAATACATTTATATTTCTTATCGAAGACCAGTGGGATTTGACTCAAGATTGCCACCTGAAATTACTAACGGTGTCAGTATCCATACCTGGACAGGTATCCCATACTACATAACCACTCTTTGGAACTTACAGCCAGCCAGAGAAATTATCTTCCCTTCTCCGTCTGACGACTCTACACCCCCACCTACACCTACACCTACACCTACACCTACACCTACACCTACACCTACACCTACACCTACACCTACTACAAATAATAGCAGGTATTTGTACGGAGGACCGGAAGAAAACTACTTTTATACGGTCAGCCTATGCGATAAAATAGCTGATTTAGCCTGTAATAAAGACAAGCACCAATTCTTTGGCAGTAAAATTGTGATTGAACAGATAAGCCATGACGCTGACTTTGCAGAAGTTAAGATTTATCCTGAAAAGATACCAGTTTTGCCACCCGCTAATACCTACTGATAACTTTATGCAAACAATTACTTTGGCTGGAGGTTGCTTTTGGTGCACAGAAGCTATTTTTAAAAGACTTAAGGGAGTTAAATCTGTGGTATCCGGATACGCGGGAGGAGATGTGGAAAACCCCACCTATCAAGCTGTTTCATCCGGCACAACCGGCCATGCGGAAGCAATCCAAATCAAATTTGACCCCAAGATTATTCCTTTGGAAAAAATATTAGACATCTTTTGGCATTTAATTAATCCTACCAGCTTAAATAAACAGGGGGCAGACATTGGGACGCAGTACCGTTCTGTTATTTTTTATCAAAACAATGATCAGAAAAAAATTGCCGAAGCATCCAGGAAAAAAATTGAACAATCAGGATTATATACTGACCCAATTGTAACTAAAATTGAGCAATTCAAAAATTTCTATCCTGCAGAAAGCTACCATCAGAATTATTATGAAAGAAATTACTCTCAATCCTATTGCCAGTTAATCATCAGTCCCAAGATAGAAAAACTAATTAAACAATTTGGGGAAAGTGTCAAAAATTAGATGCCCGCTACTAACTTTTCTTTGGCTAATTTTGCTTCAGCTTTCTTTTTAATTAAGAGAGCGCTTTTTTCTTTACGTTCAGCTGTAACTTGATCGACTATTTTTTGGCAACCGGCATCAGGACAGATGGTTAAGGTATAGGTAACTGTAGAACTGCCAATTTTCCCCTTCCAGGTTTTACCATCAAGTCTTTGTTTTCCGCACCTAATACAAGGGTTACTCATAAATGAAGTCGTGCATAGTATAGCAGAACTTGCTGACTAAAACAATAACGTGTTACCAGGTTTTTCCAGTTAAGAAAATGATTTTCTGACAATTCCTCCTACCTCACTACCAATTTCATCAGCTGCCTTTAAAATTCCCATTACGGCACCTTTTGCAAGTTCTCCTGAATCTGCACCAATATCCCCTGCTGCTTGGATTGCTCCCTCAACAGCAGATATAGCCACTTCTCCTACAACTTGGTCAACTGTTTGAAGACCGCTGCTTGCTACATCTCCTGTTCCCTGAAGAAGTTTGACAACATTTTCCCGAGCTACATTTTGAACAAAGGTATAATTCATGAAGACTACACTGGGTTAGCTGATACTACCAGGGCAGAAGGAGCTAGAAATGCAGCTACAATCCTTGGAAAGAAAGAAGGGCAATTATTAAATCAGGAGGACATAAACCCGAAATGTTAGTAAGGGTCTTAACGCATACTTTAACTGATGTTTTTGGAGCTAGCCAAGAAGAAATAACCGAAGTATTTTCTCATCATAAAGGAAGAAGATATTAAGAAAAATTTTTACTTCCCTGCAAGATAATCTTTATTAATTTCCGAGGCAGTGCGTGCTATTCTGGAAAGTCTTAGTTCATCGACAATACCGTTGAAGAATCTGTTATCCAAAACCTTTTGGTTTGGTGAATTATTAATGCTTGAAGAATCTTGATTGAGTGGTGAAATTCCTACCATCACTTGTGCGGCGTCTCGTATGGTAACGGGGGTTTGACCTTGAGAAACTAATTTGCCATTTAGATAGAGTTTCATGTCGGTATTTGGTCCATTTTGTGTCGCGGCAATATGAAAGAATTCAGACGTGTTTAATTGACTATACGCAACACCAATACTGCTTGCACCATTGTCTCCTGCAACAGTGAATTTCAATTGTCCCTCATCGAGCAAAAGTTCAAGTCCCTTACGATTTAAGGATTTTGAAATAATTACCTGACCATCACTCAGTGAATCAAATTTTACCCACATCTCTATTGTTTTGATATTTTCCACAACGTCAACTGGGCCAAAATCAATATAGTTACCCTCAGAAGAGACAACCCCACTATTCCTTATTATTTGTGCTCTCCCAAATTTTCCAATTACAGAATTTGTACCAACTGGCGTACCCGGATAGATTCCATTAGGCGCACCTGCTACCGGTGTGCTGTTGCACGAATTTACCAAAGCAGCAGATTTGGTGGCTTCTTCAAATTTCCATAATGCTATTGTTTGGCTATCGCAGCCAACAGATTCTTGCGCTGATTTTGTCCGACCCATAGAGGCTGGAGCAGGGTTACAACGAATAGTCGCCTTTTGAACAGCGCTTTCATTTATAGTTGTCCCTCCAAAGTTTTTTAATTTCCAATAAATATCTTTGCCACAGACATATCGATCCCACTGTAAAATCGATTCTACAACTATTGGGCTTACCAAAGATCCCTGATCTATGCCGGGGGCAACATCTAGTTGAAAAGTAGGATCGGTGGACATAACAACATCGTATTCAACCGAACTACCATCATAGCTAAATTGGAATATGGCCTTGTCGGAAAACAGATTTGCAGAAAGGTCGCTAAACACACCCGTTTTTTGTGGCAAACTTCTTACAACTGGTGGTGGGGAACTTGGATTAGTTCCAACAGATGGCGGATTATTTGCCTGCTTAAATTCAACAGCTGGTAGGGTTGACACGCCTAGAATTCGATAGCTAATAAACCCAAGTAAAAGAAGAAAAACAGTAACACATATTATGAAGATGAGCTTTTTCCAATTCTTTTTTCCATAAGAAGGCTTTAAAGGTTGCACAGGAGGAACTGCGGAAGCAATCGACTCTTGTGTTTGATCGTCCATTCACTCAAGTATTTCATATATTAAAAGGTAAATCAAATTGCAAATATTTTCAACTAAAAAAGGCTTAATGAAGACGGGGCTTTTTAAGAACTCTTAACTATTATATTTGTCAAAGAAAAAATTATCAAAGTAACTAAAACAATCGCTCCTCCTGCTGCCAAATTTAGGTAATAAGAGGCAAATATACCAACAATCACGGAAAATAAGGAGATTATTTCTGCAAAGATTATGGTGGTCAAAAAACCCTTTTTCAATTGTAGGGCTGCAGTAACAGGGATGACCATCAAACCTGAAATAAGCAAAACTCCCACAATTCTTAAAGAAATTGCAATGGTGGTGGCAGTCAGGATAATAAGGAGTGAATTAATAAATTTTGTCGGAACTCCTGATACCCGGGCTGTTTCTTCATCAAACGAAATATAGACTAATTCTTTGTAGAAAAGGACTATCAACCCGATTACTGCAATTCCTAAAATGGAAATAGTTCCCAAATCAGATGCTTGTACAGTGGTAATGCTGCCGAAAAGATAGCCGAATAAATCTGCATTAAATCCCCGGGCAAGGCTTATTAAAACAATTGCCAGCGCCAAACTGCCGGAAAGAAACAATGCTAAGGCTGATTCTCCATATACTCTTTTTGTCTCCCGCAGCTTTTCAATAGCGATGGAAGAAATAATAGTAGTAATCAAAGCAGTAATAAAAGGGTTTATTTTGGTAATTAGGCCAATTGCCACCCCTGCCAGCGAAACATGAGCCAAAGTATCAGCCATCAGTGAATAACGGCGAAGAACCAGAAAAATACCAATCAGAGGACAAATCAGCCCGACAATTAGTCCTGCCTGAAGGGCCCTAACCATAAAAGAATATTGAAAAATTTCTAGCATATTAATATTAAAAATGTTTGTCAATAAATTTTGTTTTCAGCAAATCAGCAGGGCGTCCATAGAATAATACTTTTTTGTTCATAAAGGCTACTTCCAAAACCCCGTGATGCAAAATTATATCCATATCATGAGTAATCAGTACCAGTGTTAAGGCTAATTTTTTATTCAAAACCTCCAAAAGTGTAAAAAACTGATTTCTGGTTTCTATATCAACTCCAACTGTTGGCTCATCCAAAAAGATCACCTCTGGCTGGGAAACAAGCGCCCTGGCAATAAACACCCTTTGCTGCTGTCCCCCGGACAGATCACCAATCCGTCTCATAGCAAATTTTTGCATACCTACCTTCGCCAAAGCTTCCTCTGCTGCCTGCCAATCTTTCCCAGTTAAGGGTTTGAATAACCCCTTTTTCCCATACATTCCCATTCCTACTACCTCTTTGGCAGTTGAGGGAAAGTTAGGGTCAAAATTAACCTTCTGAGGCACATAGCCAATACGATCTTGGTTAAGCAGTTTAATAGTACCTTTGGTAGGTTTAAGCAGACCAAGGATACATTTTAAAAGAGTGGTTTTACCGCCACCATTAGGCCCAACAATACCAAGATAGTCTCCTTTTTGAATTTGCAGGTTGATATTTTCTAAAACTTCCTCACTACCGTAGGCAAATGAGACATTATTTATTTCAATTATATTCTGGCTGTGATCGGCGTTTTGCATCAGGTCCTCATTGGCATTTTAAAGCTATTTTTAAATTTTGCAGATTTTCCTCCATGATTGTAAAGTAATTCTTTTTCCCATTTTTATGATCACTAATTCCTTCTATAGGATCAAGTACCAAAGTTTGTACCCCAATTTCTTTTGCGATTGTTTCTGCTAATTTTGGACTGACCAGGTTTTCAAAAAAAATATACTCTATATTATTTTCCCTGGCAAACTTGGTGACTTTAGCCATCTGTGCCGGAGACGGTTCTTCCTGGGGGGACAAGCCGGAAATTGGAACCTGGGTTAAATTGTATTCTCTTGCTAAGTATCCAAAGGCTGCATGGGAAGTAATAAAACTGTTCTGTTTACAGGAACTGAAACCTTGTTTGAATTTGTTATCCAGCTCAGTAAGTTTTCTCTTTAATTCTTCTGCATTTGCCTCATAATAACTTCTGCTGCTAGAATCCATCTGTATATACCCTTGCAGTATTTTGTCTACTTGTGATTTTGCCAAAACAGGGCTAAGCCAGATGTGCGAATCTTTGCTTTGTTGATTTATCCCTGCTGAAGTATCTATAATAGGAATACTCTCTAACTCCTTTTTTAACTTATCAACCCAAGGTTCAAAACCCAAACCATTAACAATCAAAAGTTTACTTTCTAAGATACGGACAATATCTTGGGGGCTGGGATCATAATCATGAGGTTCAATGCCAGAGGGAGTAATATTAAAAACTTCTGCTTTACCTTTCCCTATTTCAGAGGCAAAGAAATAAAGAGGGTAAAAAGAAGCTGCAATTTGAATTTTTTGACTGGAAACTCTGGGAGTTTGGGCAACTTGATAGATTAAAGCAGCTATCAATAAAACCACAATCAAGATAATTTTGTTTCTCATCTTTGGAAACTATAAAATATTTGAAGCTAATAATCAACATAAAGCTTGTAAATGTTAAGATAAAGATATGGAAGAATTGGCTAATTTAAATACCCGCTGGAAGCACTGGCAGTTTAAGAATACCGCTTTACTCATTGTCAGCATGGTTATCTTTTTTCTTTTTGTTGGACATCCTGCTTTGCAAGATGCCATCAAATTGATTGGAAGTTTTGGCTATATTGGAGCTTTTGCTGTAGGAATATTGTTTGTTTCTCTTTTTACTGTAGCCCCCGCAGCAGTTGTTCTCTATTTTTTGGCAGATTACTTAAATCCCCTACTGATTGCATTATTTGCCGGATTAGGGGCAGTTGTTGGTGATTATTTGATCTTGAAGTTTTTGAAAGATCGGGTATTTGAGGAGCTTAAACCTTTGGTTGTCAAAAATGGAGGTGATACCTTCCTAAAGTTATTTAAAACACCCCTATTTGGCTGGTTACTGCCTTTTGTAGGTGCGGTTATTATTGCTTCTCCTTTGCCAGATGAAATAGGAATCGGGCTACTTGGAGCATCAAAGTTAAAAAACTGGCAGTTTCTTATGCTATCTTTCCTTTTAAACTCAGTTGGGATATTTATGGTGATAATTGCATCCAGGTCTTTTTAATAATTATTAATTGTACCAAAACTCTCTTTCTTCATCTTCATTTTTAAACTTGGGTAATTTTAAGTGGTTTCTTCATACAAGTACGCCTTCCTTTTTGTTAATATTTCTTACTGAATATAATTCTAATTTTTCCCTTATACACTCAAAATAAGTTTTGTCAACGGTAAGACAAATCTCGTCTATCCTGAAAGTGATTTTTAGTACCAATTCAGGTATAATTTTCCTCCATAAGTAAAGAATGTACTAAATGATTGAGAAATACTATCTTTTCAGACATGGTCATACCAAAGTAACAAATGAACAAGCCGAAACAAGTTTGCCAATCCATTATGATGAAACAAACCTTACTGCTCCTATTCTGTCTGAAGGCGTTCAAGTTTTAGAGAGAATGGGAAGATTTTTAGGTCATGAGGATATTGATGGATGGTTTTCTTCTCCCCTGCTTCGCTGCAAGCAAACTTGTGAAGTAATCAGTGCAGTCACAGGAAAAAAATTTGAGTTTGCTGAAGGACTAGCAGAAGACGAAACACAAACTCTTGAGCAAAAAGAGCAAAGATTAACAGATTTCTTGGCAAGTTTAGCTGGAGTTAATTATCAAAGTGTGGCAATCTGCACTCATGGAACCAATCTTTCAATCTTGGTTAATCTGCTTAGTAAGGCTAAAAGGTTTACTGACCCATCAAAAGAATTTCCTAAACCAGGAATAATCATAGTAATAATAGATGGTAATATAAACGAAGTTAACTTCAATTAATCAAATTGGTGCAGACAAGTTACTTTCACTCTGTTCTACCAGTTAGAAGAGCATCAATAATATCATGAGGTAGGGCTGCTGCATTAAGAAGTGCTTTTCTAACAATACTGCCTACTTCTGATCCAATTTCATCTGCTGCTTTAAGGGTTCCCATGACAGCGCTTTTGGCAAGTTCTCCCGAATCTTCACCAATGTCACCCGCTGCTTTGATTGCTCCCTCAACAGAAGATATGGCTACTTCTCCTACATCTCCACCAACTTTGGAGGCTGTTTTAACAGCTTGTGAAGCTGCTTCTCCTGCTGCTTGGGTAACGTTTACTCCTGTTTCTTTTGCCCCATTAACCACACCTCTAACCAAACCTGCAGCCCCATCAGTTAAATTAACTCCTGTTTGGGATATGGTTTCCAAACCTTCACTTACAACATTATCAACTGTTTGAATACCTGAGGTAGCAACATCACCTGCACCTTGCAGAAGTTTAACAACATTTTCCCTTGCTACATCTTGGACAGTTGAGGCAACATCACCTACACCTGAAACTAAAGAAGAAAGAGCATTTTTTAAATCATCAGTGAAATTTGGCATTAATACTATACTATCATATTTGTAAAAAATCTGTCAACCCTCTACAGACGCTTGAATTTTTTGTGTAATTATACAATAATAAAATAAATACATCATGGAAGTAATCATTTTGGGCGTTATTGTAGGTCTGGGGATTGGCTATTTTGCTACTCAAAATACTAATCTGATTAGTTTATACATTGGTCCTTACGCTATTCCAAATATCCCTCTTTATCTTGTAGTAATAAGCACCCTTCTTATAGGATTGCTTCTTGCTTGGATTTTTTATTTAGTCAACTCATTCTCTTCTAAAATTACTTTATACGGAAAAGAGAATAAAATTAAAGCAGACGAGAAAACTATTGCAGAGCTTACCAAAGAAATCCACAAACTCGAACTTGAGAATACCCGTTTGAGAGAAAAATCCGGAGAGGAAGAAGATGTCAAATCTTTATGACCAGTCTTTTGGCAAAACTGTGGCGATTGCTTAAACTCCCCAAAAATATTCAGCTTAATATCATGAGACTGACCCAAGATCAATTCCTAGTTGGAACAACAGGGATTATCTTCAATAACAAAAATGAGGTTCTGCTATTTAAGCATACTTATAGACAAAATCAGTGGAGCTTGCCTGGTGGTTATATGAAAGCAACAGAACACCCTTCTGAAGGTCTAGACAGGGAGATAGAGGAAGAGTCTGGACTCATTGTAAGCATTGATAAGGAAATGAAAATCAGGGCAGACAGGGAAACAGCAAGATTGGATATTACATACATTGGTACTTATATTGGTGGCAGGTTTACACCCAGCAGTGAAGTGTCCGATGCCAGATTTTTCTCTTTTGAGAATTTACCCATTTTGCCTAAAAATCAGCTACTTATGATCAAGGAGGCTCTGCAGATAAAAGTCACCTAAAATGTGTCATCTGAACCCAACTAGATATAGTACCAAACCTACAATTATAGCAATAACTAACATTGAAGAAAGTCCTCCAAAAGCTAATATCCCCAAAACTGATAGTATCCATAAAATAAGAAAAACGCCAGCTACTTCTCTAAAAGGAGAAGGTAATACCCCAATTATTGATGAAATAACAAGCAGAATCAGAATATTCCATAAAGTAATTGGTTGACCATTAATGTTAAATAAAACTAAATCAGGAATGGGAAAAGCATCAACTCTTAAATACCCTGCAAACCAAAGGATGATCAAAATGACAAGTAAAGCTTCAAGCATTTGAATCGACTTCTTTGTCTACTTCATCTGGGGTAATTGGTTTAATAAATTGGAATAATTGAACAATACCGTAGGCTAACAATAGATATACTATTCCAGCAATGACTGTTGACCATTCAAATATTGAAGTACCACTGGCCATTGGACTGACCACTCCGATAAAGGGCAAAGCTAGCGGGTTACTAAGAGAATAGATTAAATTAGTAAAACCACTAAAAGGATTTGCTCCAATCATTTTTAATAAGAAACGAAATATTAGTAATACCTCAATAATACTTAAGATATACCAAATTATTTGATAGGAACGGAAAATGACTTTCTTTTTTTGAAATACTTTTTGCGGGTGTTCTGTTTGTATCGGTGATGGAGTCACCCTGCTAATTTTTCTGACAACCTGACCAGGTGAAGATTTTTCAACTGTGGTGATTTCTTCTCTAGTTTGATCCTCCATAAAATCCCTTTATAATTATTTATACTAAATAAACATTACTTTTGCAAGTAAATTGTTTAATCATCTTCCCTCATATGCCTGCTTTAAACCAGAAACGCTTCGGTCACTCACGCCGATTTCTCCTATTTAATTTCATAAGTCAATTACCAACAATGCGAAGTTTCCGCCCTTCAACTAATACCAGGGATACTTTTTTGTACGCGGAGGAGAGGACTCTTTGGAAGGTGGACTGCGATACATCCATTTTTTTGGCAGCTTCGGTTTGGTCAAAATCTTTAATATTTTCAAGCCTTAAAGATTCCAACTCTTCAAGGGTTATAATTAAAAGACCTTTTGCTCACCAGATGGGCTTTAGAAGTGAGCCATTCGGCCCTGAGCTCATGGTCGAAGGACTTGTCGAACTGACGATTTTAGACAAATTGATCGGGTTAGTGAGATAGAATTTCCAAATCTCTTTTTATTTCATCGACGCTGATTTTTTCGAAAGGGCCAATAACAATAGGCATCCTAATAAAAGCAGTTACTTTAACTCCATTCTTATCAATAACTTTGCTTCGGTAACGATCTTGGAAAGTGTTGGTTAAATAACAGCCACTTTGATTCTCTATGATTAACTGATAAATATCAGGGTTGACATTTGGCATGAATCCTAATTTAAAGTCAAAATCCTTATCAAAGCTGCACAATTTAATATTGAAGGCGAACTTTTCTAGATCTACAACTTGTATTTCATTTTTTTCAAAGATTGTTCCTTTTTGGAGAAAAACTTGGTTTAGAGAGAGGTTTTGAACTTGTTCTGCGGTGAGTAAATCTTTGTGAATAATGATATATTGTATGCCGATAGCATACAACTCTTTAAGTTTATTTTCCTCAAAGGGTATTTTAAAAGATCCCAAAAAGTAAAACGCGTCAGGAGGGGTGTAACCATTGTATCCATTGATCATTTTTTCGCCAGTTAAAGTGCCAAAGTTGAGAATTCCCGTTGTGTCACCTAGGGTGTAGGAATGAAACGTGCCTTTGCCTTTTAAGAAGCTAAAATTATGTTTGATATAATCTTTTTCCCCGAGAATTGCAGAGGTAGAATCAAACCTAAAGTGATTAAAATTCTCTACTATTAATAGAGTCGCCAACAAAATCAGGATCGGCAGAAAAGAACGTTTTTTAGTCCTGAAAATCATCAAAGAGCCATAAGCTACTAGAATTGAAAAGGGAATATAAAAGATAAATTGAAACCTTGACAGCACCCTTATGCCTTTGAAAATCGGTAACCATTGAATAAGGTAATGAAATGGCATTTTGATATTGCTACTTTGACTTGAATTGAAAGCTAAGTTTGGTCCAAAAGCCAGCATACCACTCGTAATTAAGACGAGACAACTGGTGGCCAAAACTAATCGGTCGTTATTTTCTCTATTATCCCATCTTCGAAGTGATTTAATAAGAAAAAATAAACCCAGTATAGCTAAGATTGAAGGTATAGTATTTAAGAAAAGGGTATGTTCCTCACTTGCTGTATCACCTCCTCCAGGAATTTTTTCAGATCTATCTGTCTTCAACAAATTCTTATATAAAAGGTTATTAGGAAGTGGCGAAACCCAGTCTTCTAAAGTTGCTGAATACCACCATAAGTACTGGATATCAAAAGCAGCCTTTTCTTTATGTGCAAAGTTTAAAATAGGCAGGTAGAAAAAGGTTAATATGGGAATAAATAGAATAAAAAATAAGCTTTTCTTCAAGATTTTTACAAAATAAATGTAGTTTCTTCTATAAAAATTCAGGAAGAAGAAAAATAGAAGGTAGACAACTAAAGCAAAATTACTAAAAAACATAAGGTAGAAGGAAGTTAAAGCATTGAGGGTAAAAAACAAGAAAAAAAGAAGCGCTGCCTTAGTCTCCGGCTTTTTAAAAAACAAATATCCATATAACAACAAAGGAGGAAGAAAATATTTACCCATCAATTGAACATGATTGGGGAAATGAGCATAAGTCATTGGATTAAAGGTATAAACTATAGCTCCAATAAAAGAGGCATATTTATTTTTTATTAGATAGTTTAGGCAATAAAAACTAGAAATAAATGATAGAACAAAACTTAGGAAAACATAGAAGTTAACAGAGAATGCTAATTGTTGGCTTATCCAGTAAATAGGTGAAAAAATTAACGATGGAATAAATAAAAATTCACCAAAAGCTACTGAATATGGCCAAGGATAGAGTTGGAAAGAATTAAAATATTGATTTGGATTTAAAATTCTGCCCGTAGCAAGAGAAAGCTGGTTGTACCAAAGAATGTAACCGTTCAAAGGATAATCTCCAATATCTGAATAAAATGTTGCGAGCTTAAGAAGAAATGGCCAAGTGAGAATTGTTGTTAAAATACTCCCCAGGACTATGAGAATAAATAGTTGAAATAATTTTTGTCTCACTTTAAATTCATTTAGTATGAAGTTACCATAATGTCTACCCCTGAACAACAGACTTTACACGCAAGAAGTAGCTATCTTTTACAACTTTTTCAAAATTAAGGAAGTAGCTTTTCTCCTTGATACTCGAATACATCGTAGTCTGGGAACTAAGAAACCCTTTTGTTTAGTAGATATCTCAAATATTCGTATAGCCTAGAGAAAGAAACGTTATTTTGATTAATGAAGCTCCTCATCGACTCAAGAAGGCTGTTGCTATCTAAATGCCTCTGCAGAGTAGTTTTTATATCTTCTGGTATATCTTTAGAGACCTGCACCTCCTCCATTAATTTATCGATCTTGTGATTAGAACTAACCTGTTCGCCCACGGTAATCAATAACCCTTTCATTAGAAGCTCAAGGCCGTGATAGAAATTGAATTTCCAGAACTTACTCTCCAGCAAACTCAAGACTTATTAGCTATAGCTTAATCACCTGATATTTCGGGTAAGGTAGTTGTCCCAAATATTTATTTAATTCTCCAGCGATGGATACGTTTTACCTTAATACTTTCGACACTCCCTTTCCTAGCCAACGAAATTAAAATATTCCGTGTGCCATCTTTGGATCGAACCATATTATGTTCATCTTTTAAATACTCTAATAACTGAACAATGGTTATATCGGGATATCTTGCCAAAACTCCTAAAACCGTACCTGCAAATACTTCTCTCTCAAGGACATATGGAGATCGATTTTTAGCCCTCAAAAGCAAACTAGTTACTCTTTGAGGGTCTGCTATAAAATTACGTGCATACTCACTATTTCTTCTCATCCAATCTGGATTCATCTGCTGGAATTGATCAATGACAGTTAATAGATCTGCTAGTCTAAGTCTTTGATTATCAGTTAAGTCGATTTCTGATTTCACATTGTATCCGAATTTACCTTTTTCTAAATATCCCTGCTTGACTAAGCTTGCTAATACACCTGAAACGGTAGCCATCTTCTTATGACCTCCCTGTACTACTGAAGCTGTTACTTGTTGTATATCTACTAACTCGCCAGAATGCCGCAACATAAAATCATATATTTCTTCTGTTAATTTAACCGATGTTCGATAAGTATTAGGTGTGTTTGCTGGTCTTTCTGAAGATAGCCTAAAAAATGACACTGGAGCCTCGGATTCGGCAGCATGATATGTAATAACGTTACCTCTTCCAAGTACATCTAAATGTTCACCTATCTGAAAAGGTGCTACTCCTAATGATAGTGCTAGTTCATAGGTTTTAATCGGAAGTTTCTGGGTTAATAACTCCCAAAAGATGCGAAACCTGTTTAAAGGTGATCTAACTTTATCTCTTAACGTATCTTCCGGCACTGGAGAATTATCTGTTTTGAAAAAACTAGACGCTGTAGAACCAAATAGTTGACGGAGTGACACATCTTCATGCCTTTCTAAGAATGATATTAATGCACCTATGAATGGTTCCCCCACATTTTGCCCATATTCTGTTTTAATATAACCGTAAGTGGATAGGTCTGGGTTTAACACCTCTTTAGCTACCAAGCCAGTAGGCTCAAGAGAATTTTGAAGGTACTGAAATGGACCATTTACATTCATTCTCCAACTTACATATGACCCCTGAACATCAATAAATAATCTATGCGCACTAGGACGATTATAGATCGTATGAGGATCCATAGCTACAAGAAGAACTCCTTTTGCCTCATGATTGCCCACAGATGCTAATAGGTTTCCTATTTCGTTTTCCTGAAAACTCATAGGGTTAATTATAGCGCAAAAGGATTAAAATATCAAACTATAGGACTTTGCTCCGTAATCCTAGTTTTAATCGAACTAAAGGTTTAACACAAGTTATTAGGGCTTCTATTTAAAGAGCTACTTTCTTCTCACCTTTTACGTATTGGCTAATCAGCAAGTTAATAAGAGTTTGGTAGGCAATTCTATTTCTTTTAGCCTTAGCTTTCACTTTAATTAAATCTTCCTTGTTAATCCTTAGAGTAATGCTTTTAGTTCCCTGTAATTCTCTGTAGTTTTTAACAGCTTCCTTAAACAGAAGTTTAGTATCTTCAAGATTAGAAACACTTTCAAACTCACCCTTTTCTAAAGCATCTTCAATCTCCTGTTCGTACTTATCATGAGTAATCTTCATCTTTTCATCCCTCCTTTCAAATATTTTTCTGTTAACACCCTGCTCGGGTAGACAGTCTTAAGAAAGATCACTTTCCTGTTTGAATCTATGACATAAGGCACAGCATAGGCATATTTATCTCTCTTTATTACCAGTATTCTTTGGTGAGCATATTTTTTATTACTATGCTTTAAATCACCCAGTATCTCTTTTTCTTCAATAGCAACAATAATATCCTCAAGCCCTATACCTCTGGTTTCTTTTAATAACAAATTTTTCTCTTCAGAAAACTCAATTCTGTAACCTCTATACTTCACATATTCATTATACTCTATGTACATACTTTGTCAATACACAGTATAATTTATTTTAAGAGAATCATAACTCTAATAAAACTATTCAATTAGCTTGTATCTACAAGGCTTTCTTTAACTTTAGGCTTGCACTTGTTCTGAGCGGACTTGTGGTGAGCAAAGTCGAACCAGCCGAAGGATAGCTCAAATCAGGGAGGAAATAGAAAAAAGTAGTTTTATCTAACCGTGGGTAATCCGTAAACGGTACCTATTGGAAAAACAAATAAGGTTTTTGTTTGATTTGGTTCTGTTGGAGCTTTTAAACCACAGCCGTATTCTATCATACAAAACAGAGTACCACGCCTTTAGGCGTGGGTGAATGTTTTTCCGCCGACTTGTCCTGAGCTTGTCGAAGGAAGGCGGTCTTCGCGAAGCGAAGTATGAGAAGATACCACGGCTTTATAAGAACTATCTGACTCCCCCTAATTGACTTATTCAGGAACCGAAAGCTTGAGTTTGGTTGTGACCTAAGTAGCCTCAAAATCCTTTACTCTGAACTTAATATACCAGAACCGAACTATAGATATGCTTAGAACTCTTAATTATGCAAAGGCATATCAAGAAGCTTTTGAGTAGCATTATATTTAATATATTTTCCTTCTCTGAGTCCCTTTATCAAACCTATCTTTACCAGCTGTTTAATATCTTTAGCCGCCGTCTGTCTAGAAATATTATTAAGAGTAGCATGAGATGTAATTGTTGAGTAAGCATTAGTCTCAGATGCTAAATGATGTATCAAATATCTCTGTCTATCTACAAGATTTATATCTTTGCTAATAATACTATCTATCTGCTTATTTTCTAAAATTTTCTCATTCACATACTCATTAAAGTCACTCAGAGCCTGCATAATTTTTCTTATATGAAAATCAAAAAAGTACGTAGCATCATAAAAATCTTGTTCTGAATAGATATAAGCCATTGAGTATTGAATTGGAGCTCGCTTAATTACCAGAGAAATTGGTAAGTACATAAAGGTCCAATACTTTTTCTTTAGGAGATACCAATAAAATAAAGTCCTTGCCAGTCTACCATTTCCATCAACAAAAGGGTGTAAATAACCAATCCAAAAATGCAAGAAGATGGCTTTAACAATAGGATGTAAAAACTTCTCACTATCTTCATCGTTCGCGAATTCGATCACTCTCCTTATTTCTTCTTTTACAAAATTCTCATTTGGAGGTATATGCGAAATATACTCCTGACTTCCAATCATACCCTGCACTACAATATTATCTGAATCCTTCCTAAATCTACCTTGCTGCTCCTCTTTTATTGTTTTCTGGGTTAACATTCTATGCATTTCGAATAATAAGGCTTCAGAAAGAGGTTGACTCTTATAATCTTCATCAATTTTTGCAATAGTATTGTAATTATTTAGAATCATTTGTTCATCTTTGTTTCTTGGTTCTCTTTTTTCAGTTATCATTTTTTTAGCTGCTTGCCTTGTAGTGTGAGCCCCTTCTAATTGACTTGATGCTATTGCTTCCTCCAAAATCCCCCTGGAAATAAACTTTTGTTTGTTAGATTCTGACAACGCCTCCATTGTAGTAAAAATTTGACCACCTGAACTAATATCAATTTTATGCAAAAATTCATCTACATAAGGCAGTCTAATCCATCTGAAATAATCCTTCTTTTCTGTTTTAATAGGGGTTGCCCTTGAGACAGCATTCCGAAACTGCCTAACAAGAAACCATGTCTCCTCTGGAGTTAACCCCTCCGGCATTTGTTTGTATTTCATTTCATCCCAATAGAGATAGCGTGGTTCATTTATTACCTGAAGGAACTCAGTGAATTTATTTCCTAAACTTTCAAGTTTTTCAAAAATCTTACTTCTATCTACTCGTCCTAAATCTGGTTTTTCTAAAAAATAACGCTGTAGTTGATAATTGGTAGTTGTATCTGACATGTTAAATACATGTTAACTATGTGTTAACACTTAACATGTTAACATCGTGTTAACTATATGTCAATATTTAACATATTCGTGCGTACTCTAATTTGCTCCCCCTAGTAAATACGCTTAGAACTTTTGACTACTCACTATTTCAAGGTTACCAGCCACAGTTTTTACAAGCTTATGCGTAAAAATCAAATTGATGCAAACATATCTGGTAAAATGGCTTGTGATTATTGTAAACTATAATTATGGAAAAAAGTAATGATTTGAATAATCCTGGAATTGATATACCACAATCTCAACAAGCACAAACGGGCAGTTTACAGCAACCGGTTAATGAAACCTCGCCACGGCCCCCAATCCAACCCCAATCTAGTAAGAAATGGTTAATACCAGGCTTAATTGGTCTTATTGTATTGTCTTTAAGTTTTGCAGTGTATTTTGCCTATCAAAATATTCAGTTAAAAAAGCAGTCTAGTTCTATCCAACCAACCCCAACACCATCTTTTTCTCAGGCTCTATCACCCGCGAATAACCCAGTAAGCAAACCAGAATTGAGCAATAAGCTTATTTCATACACCACAAATGAAGGATTGGTGGTATCCGATATTGATGGAAATAATAAAAAGGTTGTTTTTACAGTAAAAGACCCATATTTTTCTTGGGATTGGAACCCTAAAGCTAACGAAGTTGTTGCTAGTAATGCAATTCTAAAAAATCTTGATACTGGAATTGAAAAGAAAGTCCCAGCAGGCAGATGCCACAACTGGTCTCCAGACGGTAGCAAAATTGCTTATGAAGGTGGAGGTGGGCTTTTCTATATGAACTCTGACGGCACAAATCCT
This sequence comes from Candidatus Daviesbacteria bacterium, assembly GCA_016198275.1. GTDB lineage: Bacteria > Patescibacteriota > Microgenomatia > Daviesbacterales > UBA10151 > JACQIX01. The sequence continues at coordinate 45,417 of JACQIX010000038.1, forward strand.
GTCAAAATAACCGATGAAGGTTCGTTGTGCGGAGGCTCCAATAGTGTATTTCACTGGCTACCTGACAGTAAATCGCTAATATATTTAACTAATAATGGTGCCACATATACTAACGAGGTAGTTCACTCTATTATGAAATACGATACTAGTAACCGTTCAACAACAAAGATATACCAAGACGAAAAAGGGTCAGGACAAATAAGAACCCCTTCAATTTCCCCAGATGGGACAAAGGTGGTATTTATGATGAGTGTTGACAGAGGAAATAATTCAAATCAATTAACCGAAAATGTTTACATTATAAACATAGACGGCTCAGGACTTACCCAACTTACAAACTTGGAGGCAGAAGGCGAATATGGTCAAGGTATAGGTATGCCCATTTTTAGCACAGATAGTAAAAGCATATTCTTTGTTAGCAATAGCACTATAAGCAAATACCAAGGTTTAACAATGTTGGATATTCAAACAAAAACGATTACTCGCCTAGCAAACGAAACAGCAAACGCATACTCTCCCGCGACAATTTCGCCTGATGGTAAATATGTCGCATATGATGCCTTTGGTAAAGTCGTAGTAGTTAACTTGGAAACAAAGAATAAAACCCTAATCAATAACGCAGGATTTGTGCTGTGGCAAAAATAATTCTCCAAAAAATAATCTTCTTCAACTTTTTAACTCATATAGGTTACGCCAAAGCAGTATAATTGCATTGGAGCGTAGTAATGAAAAAAGTAACGAAATTACCACTAGTTGACCCGGATTTATACAAAGTTAGTGATAGCAAGGGTATCACTCTGGGTAAACTGAACCAGTTGCCCCTGAAGAACGGGTTAAGTTTATTGAACCCATAATTCAAGCAAACAATGAGCAGTTTAGTAAGCTCGCCAATACCATCGCAGAAGTTGCTAACTTCGGTAAAACATTTAGCAATCTTGCCACTTCAATTAAATTTCCAATTATTGATATTCTAGACAACTTAAAGCTCCCAGAGTTGCCACAAATACCTGATTTTTATAGCGGCATTGACACTAAAGCCATTTTTACACTACCAGATTGACTAAACAGCCTCATGGATATATTAATTTAATTAAAAGCTTTGTACCAATTAAAGCTAACCAGTTGTGGTGTTCGGATTTAAGTTACATTAAGTTCCTGGATAGATTCTGGTACCTAGCAACCATTGAGGATATATTTACCAGACAAATAGTTGGAGTAAATTTTGGCAAATACCACAACAGTGAGCTGGTTTTGCAAACCGTGAAACAAGCCATTTTAAATACTAAACAAACCCCTGGAACTTTCCACTCTGACCAAGGAACTGAATTCATGGCTAAAACTTGACAGATTATTTAGAAGAAAAAGGAGCCAAAATATCAGTATCAGACAAAGCCTCACCTTGGCAAAATGGCTACCAGGAATCATTTTACTCAGGGTTTAAGTTGGATTTAGGTCCTACCAGTCACATTAAGGAGTTGGGAGAATTGTTTGAGGTGATTGCTAAAACTATGAATTACTACAACAACTCAAGAATTCATACTAGCCTGAAAATGAGTCCGGTAGCGTTTAGATAAGGTAGAGAATATTTGTTCAAAGAATTGGGTACTTGACATAGAGCAGGGAAGGAATATTTCAATTAAAACTGCTTATAACATTGCCCATGCTTTAGGAAGAAAATTAAAGGATCTTTTTGATTTCTAATTTATAAAATATTTTAAGTGGTTTGTTCGCTAAAGACGATAAATTCTTTACCCAATATAGGACAAAGAGAAGAATAAGAATTATCTAAAGTCCACAGTGTACTTCTTCCCATCTGATCAACAGCAATTACAGCATCTCCAATAGATTTATTGATACTAGGTTTTTCAGAGTTTTTAGTTTCTTTCTGAACCTCTATTAGTCTAGTATGGATTTTTTTAAACCCTTTATTTTTTAAGTGATTAATACCCTCTTTAGTTAATTTATCTAAATCTTGTTTATGTTTATCCCAGAACCTTTTTAAAGGTATAGTTGGTCTTTCCATATACAACATTAGAAAACCTTCAAAGTCCTCTTTGGAATTTATTCGATACTTCACTATTGGATCGCCACCGAAATCTCCAGTTAGGCTTTTTATATTTGTATCAAAATTATCAATTAACCAAATAATTTTTGCTTCTAACTCATCTAAAAAATTGTCTGATCGCTCACTTATCTCATTGCTAAGTTTTAAGATTAAAGAAGTGACTAATAAAATATTTTTTAATTCTCTAGGTTGAAATTTTTGTGACCATGCAGCATAAGCCCTACTAGGACTACCAGTAATCTTAACTAAATTGTAAAAATCAATACAAGATTTTATCAGACTAATCTTAAACTCATATAAAACGAAGTAAGAGGAATAAAGAATTACGTTGCTTTTAGCAAAAGTAAGTGTATAAACCCAGTCAAAGAAAAATTTAGTTATTTGTACCGATGTTTCGAGGAGAATTTTATTAGGCAAGGATTTATTAGGCATTTATTTGGCTCTTTTTATAGGAGTTAATCCTAATCTATATGCTTGTTTAGTGAAGATTTTTACATCACTCAATTTAAATTTCCCTTCATTAAATCTTTTCAACTCTTCATGCAAAGCCTTAACTCTTCCTAAAGGTATTTCACTCCAAATACTATGATCAAAAATTAACATTAATGTATTTGCTACAACTCTACTGTTTGGGTCAGAAGCGAAGAAGGAATAATTGCTTGTAAGACTCTCTTTTATACTAGCAATAAAGACTAATGAATCGCTAGTACCAAATTCTACCCATTTTTCAAAGTCAGCAATGACTTTATTTAGAGTTTCCTTAAGTTTTAGAGTTTGGTAAGGAGAAGAGGGGGTTGACTCTTCTTGTGAAATTAGCATCCTTTCGCTTTCCAAGTCTTTAGTCTGATCTTTACTCGACATTATTGGATTCTTAAACTCTACTGGCTTTGTTTCATCTTCAAATGAGAAACGTGGTTCTTGAGGTATGGACTTTCGTAATTCTGTTCCATCAAAATCACCCATTAATGAATCAGTTTTATCTTTTTTGAAGGTTGACCTATCTTCTTGATGAGAAGTTCTTAAAAATGGATTAGAAATATTTGTTGCCCAACTATTGGCGGTAAAAGGTTGCAGCATACTGTTATTTAAATATATAACTATTATATTCTTTTAAGAGTTTAGTCACTTCCTTATGGGCAGTGGTTAATTTATCTTCTACATTCGTAGCAGTTAGATTCTCTACTTCAAAAACGTCTATATCAACATATAAGTTCGCATCAGTCAATTTATCAACATTGTCCTCTTCGGAAAAATTTGCTTGAAAACGTTTTATTGCCTGTTGTTTATTCACTGGTCCTATTTGTACACGACTCTTTAACCCGTTCTGTTGTTCTGAAACAAGTACAAAAACCGCATCTTTAATGCTCTCACCTACCAATACTTTTAGCTTCTTATCCTGATTATAGAATTTGTTAAATATAATATCTTTTAACTCATTAAGTTTAAGATTTGTTGACCATACTTCGGTAGCCCTAACTCCGATCCTCCCTACTTTTTTCAAGTTGGCTAATTTATTAAGAGATTTAAAAGCCTTTTTTACAATGGTATCAAGTTCTGTAAAATCCTTCTTGCTCTCATTTAAATAGGTAATTTTATCAGAAGCTATTTGTAAGAACTTTTTCTCCGATGGTGTGTATAACGTTACATCATCACTTTTTTCTGCAAGCCATTCTTCAAATTTATTTTCGTACTCAGAAGCAGCTTTTGAAGCTATATCAAAAGAAATTAAGTTGGGCCTAAATCTTATTTGCCCAATGAGTCTTATTAGTACATTATCAACATCTAACATAGTGGTCATTTAAACGAACAGGTTGCGATTATTTTATCAAATTTACATAATAAAAACACCTTTGTGCATTAATTTAGTGTAGTAATTTTATATATACTATATTTTAATACTAGATATTAGGTGGAGTTTAAGTTGGATAGTTTATTATAAAGACTTACTACTACCGCCTCATTCATCAAAAATGAGGCTAAGTTCGAGTAAGAACTATCTAGCTCCCCAATGTTAGCGCACTTAGAAGTTATTTTCTAGAGACGGAGGAAGACTTTGAGCCCATTTTTATTTAATGGTGACAAAACTTACAAAAATGGTATACGATAAATAACAATGCTAAGTAATTTAAACTGCCTAAAATCTAACGATAGCATAATCAGAATCGCGCTCATGGAGATACTTAGCAAAGACCATGAAGGCGATCCCGATACAAAAATCATCCCAGAACTCGGTTTAAAACATGGTGAAACTAGGGTGGATATTGCAGTAGTTAATGGAGTCATTCATGGTTATGAGCTTAAAAGTGATCTTGATACTCTAATCCGTCTCCCGAATCAGATGAGAATTTATAATTCTGTTCTTGACCAAGTTACTTTAGTGGTGAGTAAAGATCATCTCCATGAAGCTATTAAGCTCATACCAGATTGGTGGGGAATTATCGTTGCTAAAATGGTCGGGTCAACTGGAAATATTAAATTCTGCCACATACGTAAACCTGAGGAAAATCACTTTAAAGATAGCTTATCAATTGCTAAGCTTTTATGGAGAGAAGAAGCTCTAAGTATCCTGGAAAAGTTAAATAAAGCAAATGGGGTGCGTTCCAAATCTAGGCAAATAATCTATGAGAGATTGGCAGCAAATTTAAATCAGGAAATCTTAGGAAATGAAGTTAGAAAGTGTTTAAAAACTAGGGTAAATTGGAGACCTGTGATATGACACAAGCCAGATGATGATTGATTCCAGCCCTTAGCCAGGTTCTTGGATTTCCTGTCTCTTTTGTAGTAATATCACTACCGATCCTAGCTATATAAGCATCCCCAAAACTAAAACCTGCACCAAAAAACTCTTTCTGCTCTAATAATAAATGAGCCTGAGCGGGATATTGTGCATGGCCTGCACTATTCTCTCCTCTTAAACCCTGGCCCCTCATTATCATCCACTTATCTGGCAAAGTGTATCTTATACTTGCACTTGGATTAGATCCTGGAGATGGTTCCAAATAGATAGGATGTTGAATAGTATAGTCACCAAAAGCTGGTTTCCGTAGAAGATCTCCTGAGTTGATTTGTTCTAACCAGCAGTTCCAATCTGAACGTTCTTTAAAATGCATGTCTACAGTAAATTCCATTAAGTCTTTCGGGAATGTTCCGCTTATAACTGTAAAAGTTCTCCAATCAGAAATACTCGGAATTTGTTTTATAAAATCTTTTATCTCTAGACATTTACTGTCTGTTATTTGAAAATCAATTATTAAATCCACCTGGTTTGCTAATAATCCCTGGTTTGTGAGAAAACTCTTAACATCATCCCCCAAAGAAGGTTTAAAATCACTTCTAAATAATCGTAGACATATGCCTTGTTTACTTTTTTGAGCATGTAATGTTGCAACTTTCTTAAGATCATTATCAGATGCTAAGGTAACCACAGGGATTAAATACAGTCCCATATCAATTCCTGTTGAGAGAATATCTTCCAAACCATTAACTCTAAGAGAGAAATCAATTAGACTTAAGTCTATAAAGATTGGGGCCGTACCCCAAAACTTCAAAATCTCCTCTGGTATTCCTGGAATTTTACTCTTAAGTTTTTCTATAGATTCATTAAGAAGCTCTTCATGAGTCTTTATAATTTTCACCTCTCCTTCTCCAGTTCTGAATGCCACGGGTTGGGGCATTATTAATTCAATCAATGGAGTTAGGTACTTCTTTTCTTTATCACTTAACTTTTCCAGCGCCTCTTTCTCAGCAGCTTTCCACCTTAAAACTGATACATAATGCTTATAATCAAACATATTACTTTTTCTCCTTTACTTCCTGGAAGAGTTTACCTACCTCCCCTTGTCCTAGAAGAGCAATTAAATAGGGATATCTATCATTTTCACGCCTCATTCTTCCTGCTACAATCGCTGGGTGAATACCTAACTCTCGAGCTAAACTATGAGCAGCTATAGGGGACGGAACTAACCTAGCTGGACTATTTACCCATTTATTCTCTGGAATCAAAGCTTCTCTAGCCTCTTTATCAGCAGCTTCCTCTTCATCGCTGGTAGCATCTTTATCATCTAAGTCATCATAAAATAAATCTACAGGATTATTGGAATGTAACTCCATATGAGCTAACTCGTGCATTAAAGTAAACCAAAAATTATCCAATCTGTCATACCTAATAGTTAAGCCAATAATTGGACGGTCCTTATTAGTCATAATTGTTACAGCATCTAAATAGGTATTTTGAAAGTGAGGTACTACCACTAAACCGATTCCATGTTCTTTCAGAAACTCACAGGCTTGTAAAGGACCTTTAGGATCTAAACTTAATTTAGCTACTTCACGCATAAAGCCTAGATTAACCGAACCCTTTTTGAATTTAGTAGGATATTCAATCTTATTGGCTTTTTTAACAACAGAGGCTAGCCAAATAGTAAGAGAATATTTATTAACTGGCTTTTTAGAACGATAATAAGTTTTGCGTAACATACCTACAAAAGAATCAGGAGCCCCAACTGGACGAAAGAATTCTTCAATAAGTTCTTTAGCACTATAACTTTTTAAATTTTTATCCCCGAAATAACCTCTTTTTTCCATCTCCTTTATGGGGTAATTACTCCACTCATCTGGTTTATTCAATAAGACTTTTGCTGGAATATTTAAACCAGACTCAAGATTTCTTATCATCTCGACGGTTAATGATCTTTTACGAGATAAGACTTCAGATACTCTGCTACTACTTCCAAGATAGGGAACTAAGTCAACAGGTTTTAGATTCTGTTGTTCCATACGGAACAATATTGCATCAACAGGATCAGGAAGGGATTCAGGAAATGCATTAGATTCATAATCTTTTATTAAAGTAGCAAGAAGATCTAATTGTTGACCTTCATCAGAGTCTGGATCAGGATCTTTGCTCATTAATTCCTCTACCCAACCAAGGGCTTCTCTGTAATCATCTTCTGTTTTAATTGGTCTAATTTTTATATCCATATATTCCTTTCTATTTAATAACCCATTTCATGTATTGACTGTGGGTTCCAACTTCTTTTATCAACACAATTCCATTTTTATAATTTACTTTTATCCAAAGACGGTAGTTATTCCCTTTTATATTAAAGACAATATTCCCATCTATAATACTTGCGCTGGCATACCGCTGCTTAACATCCATTGGACTGCTCCATTCTGCTTCTTCCACCTCTGCCAACCAGGAGTTAACCTGTGCACTAGCATCTGAATGCTTAGCTTTAAATTCATCAAGTACTCCTTTGCCAATAACTTTCATTTTTTAATGATGTTAGTGATACCCTATAAATCATTACCATCTTGGGAAGATTGTACAGGGTATATCTTTATTTGTCAAGTTTTGATTTAAGATCCCCTACCTTGAGAAAAAATTATCCCAAGGTTGTAAAATAAAGTTATGGAACCAACCCATCTACTTCAATCAAGAAACCTTACCTTAAAACAAAGACTCTGGCTTAAGTATTATATTGAAACAGGTAACGCCACTGAAGCAGCTCGACAGGCTGGGTATAACTGCCAAAATGAAGAGAATTACAGGTATATTGGCTATCAGAACTACACCAAGCTCCACATTCCTGAGCTTCTAGAGGAAATGGGTCTCACTAAAGTTGTTTTACTAAAAGTCTTAGCAACAGGAATTACAAAACCAGTTAAGTATCTGACAAAGCTTGTAACACATGGTAAGGATACTCAGTCAATTGAACATATTGAGGTTCCTGATTACGAGACAAGACATAAATATTTAGCTCTGGCTCTTAAGATGCAAGGAATGTTATAAATTATAGGAATTAGCTACATTGCTTTTGATAGAAAGGATTAGCATAAACCATATCCCTTATTTTCTTTATGTATACATCTAGAAAACAGTTCTTATCCGAACCACATTGATTGGTTGCATAATCCGATACTTGGTTAAAACTACTAACAAGTTGTAATTGAGGATGTAAATTAGGTTCATTATCTATTCTATAGATTAAAGACCTTAACTCCTCGTCATTTAATTGGGAAATAAATAAAGACTGACTTAGGAACGCTTCTGCCTCCTTATCCATACAGGATAAATCATTTTCTCCGTTTAATGCTCTAATAAATTGATATGCGTGTGTGATTTCATGCTTCAGCAAGAGTGCAGTTATTAAATCATCTGTTTCTTTATAACTATTATCTACATAGACAGGTAAGTAGTTTGCATTTGCTTCTTTATCACCAAATATAAAATATCCTTCAGCACCAATTGTGTTCTTAACGTCAGTATACTTAACTACAACACAGGGTGTTAAGTTGGTCAAATTAGCTGTTATATTATTCTTTCGGATGTACTCAGTACCTCTTTGATTAATTAGACTTAATGCTCTATCAAATTCAGGAGGGTTGTCATACCTTTCAGTTCTTGTACATTTATATTTTGAATCGGCTAAGCTACCATTTGGTATCTCAATTTTTTTATAAGTATGGCTGTAATTACTGGTTACCCAACCTACCAAAAAAATTACCACTATTCCAATAAATATACCTACTACAGTTAGCGCCTTACCTGGCTTCTTCATACAATTTAAATCCTAACCTATTGGTTTATAAAAAACAATAATTATTGAAGCTAAATCTTAATATATGAGTTAGTTAATATTTCTATCCAAGATTGCTAGCGTTAAAGCATGGCAACTAAGAAAGTAACTGAACAAGATTTTAAATTAGGAAGAAAAATCCATAAAATTCGAAAAGAAAAGGGGTTTACCCAAGAAAAATTAGCAGAGAAGATGGGGGTTTCTACCACTTGGATTGGTTATATTGAAACAGGATATAGAGTCCCAAATTTAAAAATGATTTATAAAATCGCACGAGCCTTAGATGTAAAAGTTAAAGATATATTCCCCTTCTGAAGCTAAATTTCCTTTATCAATAGGCTTTACCTATAAAAACCCTTCTAGAAAGTTACTCTAGAAATATAGGGTATTTTTAATCCCTAAATTTTTGACTATGAAGGATAAAGAAGTTTTCGAGACAAAGGATAAACAGCTTGTACCGTTTCTGCTAACACAGCAGGATATTAGCTTCATTGGTACTAAACTAATTGGTTCCCTACTGTACTTTCAATTCACCCCTTTAGATAAATGCCATCAGTTAATAGTTGATTTTGCCACTAGAAAAGCTCCACTAGTCCAACCAAAGGACATATTAGAAGCAGTTGAAACATTTAGGGATATGGTTTTTGAGATGAAGGAGAAAAACAGAGGATATGGCAAACCGTAGAATGCTTCATAAGTCAATTTCAATTAATCTCCAGGTTAATTCTTTAAGTGAATTTGCACAGCTTATTTTTACTTGGACAATACCCCACTTAGATGATTTTGGAAAGATTGAGGGTGAGACTGAAGTTATTAAAGCTTTAGTTAAACCTATGAGTGGTAGATCAATTGATGACTTTGAAGCTGCCCTTAACGAGATAGTTCAAGCTGGGCTAATAGAAAGATACATTGTTGATGGTAAAAAGATTATCTGCTTTCCCACTTTTGATAAGCATCAGACGGGGTTAACTAGGAGAACCGAAAGTAGATATCCTGATAATCCTGCAAAACATTCAGAGAATTTCAATGAAAATCAAATAAGTTCTCCACTAACTGAACAGAACCTAACAGAAGATAAATTAAGAGAATCTAACCAAAAAAGAAGTAAAGAAGAAGTGAAGCGAAGCGAACGTAATACTGATTCTGGTAGGGATAAGGATGTAAATCCAGTTAGTTTTTTCCCATCCAATGACGGTGAAGAATTAGCTCTTACTACATGGAGAGAATTCGCTCCTGATAATCCAGAACTTTTTGGTTCTCTTTTTCTTAAAGCCTTAAGGCAAGGATTATCTGTTTTAGATTATAGAAAGATTGCCACTGACTCAGCGAGAACTAGTGATCCAATCTCGAGCTTTATCAAGAAAGTTGATGAATTTCTAAATCTTCCCTTCTAAATCTATGTATATACTTACTTCGGCATCTGCTTTCAAACTCCAAAAGATTCTTAGTAAAAGATTAGGTCGAGAATTAGATGAGGAGGAACTAAACCAAGCCCACGAGGCTCTAATGGGATTTGCAGAAGCTCTAATGGATTTAGAGCCTTCAGAAAATAAACCTATTACTAATAACCACACTATTAAGAAATCAAAACAATCTATTGAAAATAATAAATATGTTACTGTATAGTGTTGATAGAGGTTCAAATATGAAAAAAGGGTTAGTAACTGTTAAAAAGGCAGCAGAAATAATGGGAGTTAGTGTTCAAACTGTTATTAGATGGGATAAAAAGGGGAAATTAAAAGCTACAAGGCACCCAATGAATAATTATCGTTTATATAGATTAGTTGATCTTCAAACCATTGCAAAGAAAGTAGGAGAAGAATGAACGATATTACAGTTCTAACTTATGAGAGGGTTTCAACAGAAGATCAAACAGTCACTAAATCTTGTGATGACCAGAAAACTGTTAATGATAGGTTTATTGCTTCTCAAGGCTGGAAAGTGGCAGAAAACGGTGATTATAGGGATGAGGGTATATCTGGTTCAACTATAGATAGACCAGGAGTACAAGACATACTAATAAGATGTGGTGAGGACAAAACCATTAAAGCTATCGTTGTAACTGAATCAGATAGAATAGCCAGAGGTAATTTAGCATATTTATTCATCAGAGAGGCACTTAAAAAGTATGGAGTAAAGATTGTGGCTGTCACCCAACCAATGATTGATGATAGTGATGAAGGTGAAATGATTGGTGAGATTATGGGTGCTGTTAATGGGTTCTTAGGAAAAATAACTAGGCGTAAATCTATGAGAGCCCTAGATGAGAAAGCAGCTAGAGGTTGGTGGCCTGGGAAAGCCCCCATAGGCTACAAAAACGTCAATATTGGTACAGAAGAGAAGCCTGATAGGATTATTGAAGTTGATGAAGATTTTGCTCCTTACGTTCGCCAAATTCCCTCTTGGTATAATCAGGGCTATTCCTACCAAGATATTGCTGACAAACTTCATGGACAAGGATTAATAGGAAAGTTAAATGGGAAGGTATCTCCTGAAGAGGTTAGAAAGATTATTTTCAATGATTTTTATTTAGGGGAGTTTTTGTGGAGAGGTAAAAAATATAAGGCAAATCATCCCCCACTCTTGAGATACTTAGAAGTCCATAAAGCACGTAGTAGATCCAAAGAAAAAGGACATACTCATAGCACAAAAGAATTAAAAGACAAATTTCCTTATAAGAAACTAGATTTTTATTGCTTTGATTGCAAGGACTTAAGAATTACAGCAGAATCTAAAACTAAACACTACCCACGTACTAATAGAACTGTTGAATATACCTTTTATCACTGTACTAAATCTAAAGGTGGGTGGTCTAAGTGCACTCAGCCTAGTATTAATAAGGAAGATCTCATTGTACAACTGGCACAAAAAGTAGTACTTCCAATCGAGGTTGACGAAGAATTGGCTGAATTTATATTTGAAGAAATGAACAATCAATATACTCATAATAAGGAGGAACAGGCGCAATTCTCACATTCGATTAATAGACGTTTGGGACAAATAGATATAGAGCTTCAAAATCTTATGGAAATGCGTATAGCAGGTAAAATCCTGCCAATTGGCAATAAAACCCCTGATGAAGTTTATGAAGAATATGTAGGCAAAAAGGAATTTGAAAGAAAAAACTTATTATCTACTAAGTTAAAACTGGAAAATAATAGTCTTGAATGGCGTAAAAAAGCTTCGAACTTCCTTACGGATTGTCAGGATGCCACAAACAAATTTCTAAAAGCTGAGGATGAGAAAAAAGTTAAATTTTTAAGGCGTATAACTTCGAACCTATTTTTAAACAACAAAGAGCTTGTTGTGACGCACCAATTTCCCTTTAGCTACCTCCTAAAAGAAGGCAGCCATCCTTCTGTGCTCCCCCGCGTGGATTCGAACCACGAACCTCGATCTTAACAGGATCTCGCTCTACCGTTGAGCTACAGGGGAATGTATTAAGTTTTTAATGAACTGACGACCTCGATAACTTTTTAACTGCCTCTCTCTTATTAGAGCTGCTTGCCTAGTTTCGCACTCTTCTTTGTAAAGAAATACCCACTCTCCATCAAACTTAGCAGTATAACTATTCCTAAATTCCTTATCGTTGTGCAATTTAATCCTCTGATCCAAATTATCAGTTTGACCTATGTAGATTTTACAATGCTTCTTGTTATAAATACTATAAACATAAAACATATTTAATCCCGCTCTACCTCCGCCAGCTGGCGGAGAGCTACAGGGGAATATCAATGTACGAGTGATATTCTATCATCCAATAATGCCTAAATCCACCCTAATCTTCTCTGTTATAATCCAACTAATGTCTGTTAAAAAAATAGCTCTTTTGATTCTTGGAATTCTGGTAATCCTTATTTCAATCTATTCCTATAAACTTTTAAACAAAAATAAACCTCTTGATTACACCCTGGTGTTTGTTGGAGATTCTATGACAGAATATTTGGGTAATTTTGATGAATTAAGAAATTATTTAAAAAAATATTACCCTAATAAAAATTATACGCTTTTAAATTATGGCTTTAGTTCAACTAATATTTTATCTGTCCCGGATAGAATGGAAAAACTAACTGACCGTGCAGGAAGAGGTTTTCGACCGATCAATGATATAACCTTTGACTTAATATTTATTGAATCTTTTGGCTACAACCCTTTATCACAATTTTCTCTGGCAGACGGATTAAAAAAGCAAAAAGAAACTTTAGATCAGATTATCAATATCATTATTCAAAAACACCCTAAAGCCAGTATTGTTTTTATAGCAACTATTGCTCCTAATAAAGAAGTATTCGGAGGAGGAGTATTAAATCTGCTGCCTGATCAAAAAAAGCAGTGGGTTAGCGAAAGAATTGCCTATATTAAAAACCATATTGAATATGCCAAATCTCACAATATTCCCCTGATAAATATTTATCAAAATAGTTTAAACGAAAAGGGTGACGGGAACATTGATTATATAAATAGTACTGATTTTATCCACCCCTCCCCTACTGGAATTTACTTTATCAGCAAACAGATAGCAGATTTTATTTTGTGCGAGAATACTCCGCCTTTGGCGGGGGATAAACGCACGAAAGAACTTGTCCCGCCTTTTGCGGGATACCCCACTGCTTGCAGTGGGGAGGGGTTCATTTATTCCAGATAGTCCCTTAGTTTCTTGGCCCTGGTTGGGTGTTTTAGCTTTCTGATGGCTTTGGCTTCAATTTGCCTGATTCGCTCGCGTGTGACCCCAAACTCTTTGCCTACTTCCTCCAATGTCCTTTGTTTTCCATCTTCCAACCCAAACCTAAGTTGTAACACTCTTTTTTCCCTGGGAGATAACGAGTCTAAAACTTCATCCAAATGAATTTTTAAAAGTTCCCTGGTGGCTTGTTCATCCGGCTGCAAGCCCTGATCAGCAATAAAATCCCCCAAATGTGAATCTTCCTCGTCCCCCACCGGAGTTTCCAAGGAGGTGGGCTCTTGTGAAACTTTTATAATTTCTCTGGCTTTGCTTTCGTCAATACCAGAAGCCCTAGCTACTTCCTCAGGTAAAGGTTCCCTGCCCAACTCTTGCATTAGCCTACGTTGAGTTCGGTTAAAACGGTTGATGGTTTCCACCATATGAACCGGAATTCTGATGGTTCTGGCCTGATCCGCAATTGCCCGGGTGATAGCCTGACGGATCCACCAAGTGGCATAAGTGGAAAATTTGTAGCCTCTTCTCCAGTCATATTTATCAACCGCCCTCATCAGCCCAATATTCCCTTCCTCTATTAAATCCAGCAAGCTCATCCCCCTACCAACATATTTTTTAGCAATGGAAACAACCAATCTTAAATTAGCTGAAATTAACTTATCGCGGGCAATTTTGACATTTTTCTCTGCTTTTTTGGCCAGTTCAATCTCATCAGCAGCTGTTAAAAGCGGAATTTTACCAATATCCCGAAGATACTGCCTGACAGGATCTGTCACAGACCCTTCTTCCAAGGTAGATAAAACCTCCAGTTCCTTTTCCAACTCGGTGGCACTTTTGTTATCAGCTTCTAATTCTTCTGCTGTTGTTTCAAAAACATCAATATTATCCTTGATTAGCTTAATATAAAAAAGGTCTAGCTGTTCAATTGTTTCCTCTGGTTTTGGGAAAACTTGCAAAATCTCTTCCTGAGTAATAAAACCCCTCTCTTTACCGAGTTTAAGCAACTTTTTAATATCTAATGGTGTTTCTTTATTTTTTTTAGCCATTATAAATTCTTCAGTTTCACTGACAAATCTCTAAATCTTTTGTTTAACCCTTCCAATATTTCCATTTTACCAAATTCTTGGGCATTCTTAATCTCCAAAGATAATTTTTCCAAAGATGCTTTGATTAAAGCTTTTTTCAATTCAGCAACTACTCCCATTACTTCCTTTTGCCAATTTTTTTGTTCACTAAGTTTACTGTCAAGCTCAGTTAAATATAACCTGTCTACATCCAAAAGTAATTCTTTAGGCAAGTCGGCGCTAAATTCATTAATATTAAAAGCTCTGCTTTTAAAAGAGATCGAATCTAAATAAAGTACCAAATAAACAAACAGTTGCCGCCATTTTTCTTCAAAAAATAGAGTTTCAGGAAAAGGAGGAACAAAAATTGAATCCTTTGGAGATTGTAGTAATAGTGCCATTAAATACTCCTCTAAAAGTTGTCGCCGGGACTTAAGGGCAACAATATTATCTGCCCCTGTTTTTTGTCTGAAAACTTGAGCATAACTCTTTTGGCTATTTTTTTGCTCTTTGATGATAGCCTCTCTTAAAATCCCCTCTTCGGTTTTCAAAAATGCTGCCAGCTTTTGTACATACCTTTCTCTAACTAAATTATCAGTTATTTTTGCCCAAATAGGTATTAACTCCGCTCCAATTTTTTTTAAATCAGCAGCTTTTTTAATATCAAAACGTGAAGCTGTAGATGCTAAATAATAATCATAAATTGGGATAGAGCCTTCAATTGCCCTCTGCCAAAGCTTGGGATTTTCCCCAACTGCTTCAGCTGTATCTTTTCCACCCTCGATTTGGATAACCTCAATGTTGAAACCAAACTGGTCCGCCATTTCAATTCCTCTTCTGGAAGCGCTGTCTCCTGCCAAATCCATATCAAAACAAAGCTTTAGATTTTCCGTATATTTTTTTAAAAGTTCTATTTGGCCTGAAGTTAATCCAGTACCTTTGGTGGCAACCACATTTTTAACTCCTGCTTGGTGAGATAGTATCACATCCATTTCTCCTTCCACCAGAATAACTTCTTTTTTCTGTCTGATTTCAGTTTTGGCCAAATTAATTCCATATAAAAAATTCCCTTTATCAAAAATCGGCGTTTGAGGGGTGTTAATATATTTTGGTTCACTGGCATATAAAACCCGGCCGGAAAAACCCCTTAGTTTATCTTTTCCGTCAATTAAAGGGAAAATAATTCTCCCCCTGAAACGGTCATATGCTCCCTCTCTTGCAGGCACCCCTAAACCGGAGGTGATAATTTCAGAAATAGTAAATCCTCTTTTAAGTAAAAATTTAGTCAAAGATTCCCAGGAATTAGGGGCATACCCTAAACCAAACTCTTCTAAAGAAAAATCGCTGATGCCTCTTTGTCGCAGATACGTATAAGCTGTTTTGCCTAAAGGGTATTTGGTTAAAATATAGTGGAAAAATTCTTGAGCTTTTAAATTAATTTCAAATAGTCTGTCTTTAAAATCTTTTTTATCAGGCATTTTTTTCAAAGACACTCCTGCTTTTTTAGCTAATATTTCCAGCGCTTCCTTAAATTCCATTCCTTCTTTTTCCATTAAAAAGGTAAAATGGTCCCCGCCCTTCTGGCAGCCAAAACAATGCCAGATTTGACGTTCAGGTGAGACTACAAATGAGGGGGTTTTTTCATTATGAAAAGGACAATTGGCTTTAAAATTTATACCGGACTTTTTCAAAGTGAGATATTCGCTTATTAAATCAACAATATTAATTTTCTCTTTAATTAAGTCTGTATCATCCATAATAGCAGTAATTCATCCAGTCGTCCCAAACTCAATGTTAACAACTAGAGATTACTGCGCAAATAATACACCAAAGAAGTCCCGAAAACAATCTTTGGATAATCGTTTGGAATAACTATTTTGATATAATGTGGCCACAGGAGAGGTCGCATAGTGGCCTAGTGCGGTTGCTTGGAGAGCAGCTATACCCGCAAGGGTATCGTGGGTTCAAATCCCACCCTCTCCGCCAGTTAGGAAATATCTTTATTGGCTCGCCAAATGATTGCAAAAATTGCTAAAGAGTTAGGCGTACAAATGGAAGATTTGCTAAAATAAAATTATGAATATTAAAATATTCAAAGGTGATTTTTTTGAAGTCGGCCAACAGCAGGGTAAGATTTATAAAGCAAACGGAATGAATTTTGACAAAGTTAAAATTGATCCGGTTCTTTATAAAAATCAGCTTCAAGTTTATGAGGAACACTACCCCAAATTACTGAAAGAATTTAGGGGAATAGCTAAGGGCGGAAATTTTGATGAAGAAAAGCTGATTTATATTTTTATTACCAGCGAGATTTTTTATTACAGAAACAGATTTGGATTAGATAAAGCATGCACAATTTTTGGTTATAAAGTCAAAAATAATCTTTTTGTGGGCAGAAATTACGATTGGCTTCCAGAAACTGACAAAATATTTGAAGTTTATAAAGTTGTTAATCCCGAAAGAAATTCTTTTCTAGCTGTAACAGATATGGGAATTGATAATCCTGCCACGGCAAAGATTAGATATTTCTTTTACAATGCAGACGATGCCATAAACGATAAAGGATTATTTATCGGGCTTACTTTCGCTTACGCGGATCAATGGTCGTACGGTGTTTCTTGTATTCATATGACGAAAATTATTGCGGAAACATGCGAGACGGTAAAAGAGGCGATAAAAGTTTTTGAAAAGGTTCCGCTTTGTTTCCCGAAAAATTTCTTTATCGCTGATAAAAACGGAGATATGGTGATAGTTGAACATACTTCAAAAAAGTTCAAAGTTGTTTATCCGAAAGATAATATTCTGATTCAAACCAACCATTACGTTGATAATGAATTGACAAAAGAAGACACTGTCTTAAAAAGAGTTCCTTTCCATAACACTTTTATTAGGTATTATGAAACCTTGCAAAAGATAAATCTTGAAAGAGATAAATTTAAACTAGACAGTGCTATTAAAATTTTGGGTAAACCTGGTAGTTATACTTGCCAAAATTTTCCCGGTATTAAAACTATTTGGACATTGGCGCTTGACATGACAAACAAAAAATACAAAATATATTGGGACATTTCTGGAAAAAGAAAAACGGAAGAATTGGTAATTTGAAAAGAATTTGCCGCCGAACCGAAGCATTGCTTCGGAGTTCCACCAGATCTCCTTCTACAGGAACCGGGGGAAATACAGGCAACCCTACTGCAACCAGCTTGTCAATCCCCACTTATTCCTGTAACTTTAGCCATTGCCCTATTAATGCCAAAACTTTGCAGATATGTGAGCTGCAATGCACCCCTAATCAGTTACTTTTACTAACAGCAGATATTCCTTATTCCCTGCTCCACCTAAGATTGGAGACTCCATTTGAACTAAAATCTTAAATTCTAAATTTTCAATCTTTCTGACTACTGCATTTTTTACCTGCTCTACTAATTCAGGCTTTAGTACCCCTTTAATTAAATCCTTTTTATCTGTTTCATAATGCGGTTTTAATAAAGCAATAATCTGCCCATTAGTTTTTAAAAACTTTTTAACAACAGGCAAAATTATTTCTAGCCTAGTCCATCCAGCATCAATGGTAATTAAATCCAACTGTTGGGGCAAGTTTTCCAAATAAAGGATATTAGTCCGCTCCATTACCACTACTCTGGGATCATTTCTGAGTTTCCAGGCTAACTCTCCATAGGAAACATCCAAAGCATAAACTTTTGCTGCCCCATTTTGCAGCAAACAATCTACAAATCCCCCTGTTGAAGAACCAACATCTAATACAACTTGATTCTTAATATCTACTAAGAATTTCTCAATGGCTGCCTGAAGCTTATCCCCGCCCCGGGAAACAAAGCGTTTACTTGTCATATAATTCTAGGGCTTTTTTAAATAATGTTTTGTCTTGGGGAAAAGTCAGCTGTTTTAATGCCTTGTCTGGCTCATACCAATCAGCTTCTTCCACTTCCCAATCATGGTCCTTTGGATCACCCGAAACAAATTTCATTAAAAAGTAAGTGACTACCTTAAAAACTTTCTCTCCTTCGTGGACATAAACATACTTTGAATAACCCACTTTATCGATAATTTCAGCTGCTACTCCACCTTCTTCTTTTACTTCCCTGACAGCTGCCTGCTTTGATGTTTGCCCGGGATCAATTAAACCTTTGGGGAAACTCCAGTGTTTATTTTGAGAGTGCTTAGTCAAAAGCACTTGTCCTTGTTGATTAAAAACAATTCCACCAGCAGAAAATTCCCTTTTCATAATATTTTAAAGCGGAGGCGGTAGGATTTGAACCTACGTGAATCTTTCGACTCCCAGGGTTTTCGAAACCCGGCTGATAAACCACTCCAAGCACGCCTCCTTGGCGTCCCCGGAGGGAATTGAACCCCCAACCACATGGACCGCAACCATGCGTTCTATCCGTTGAACTACGGGGACAATATAGGTATTTTAACATTGTTTGATTGCCAAGGGATATACCATATGGTATATCCCTTGCAATGACGAGGAAACTATCTATGAATATTTTCCAGCGGAAAATGTTTTTGTAGCGATTCTGACCATTTTTCCATCCAGGTTTTATAAGGCACCTCAACAAATGGTAAAAACCTGGATATAATTTTCTTGACTTTTTCTTCATTTACTGCTGAACCTAAAACCAACATCAATTGGGCCGGAAATCTGAGTCTAGTTTGGATGTGTAACACTTTTGAGTCTTCTTTTTCCTTAAACCAGAATGAGTCTAAAAAATGCCAAAAGTAAAAATCTTCCCCAATGGTGATGCCTTGGGTAGAAATTCTATATCTGACATTATGCGGGGGTACAAAAGCCAAAACGTATGCCACAAAAGTTAAAGCCAAAATTGCTCCTATCAGCAAAAATTGCTGAAAAAGAAAAGCAATCAGGCTTAAAAGAACCACCAAAATAGCTGTAGTGGTATAGTAGGACCTGTCTTTTTTTCTAAAAGGATGGGATGGAGCTTGCCAGAAAAGCAAGGTTTTCACTTCCATTGCTTCCATCATTTTGGGGGTTAAAAATTCATCTTCTACAGTTTGTTTAGGCTGGTTCTTTTTAGGTGGATTTTGTTTAGTATTTTTATCCATTTGACTTTAGTTTAACTATAATAAGTTAATATGTAAAGAAGCGGTGCCTAGTTGACTACGTTGGAACCTACTTTAAGGAACAAATAGACAAAGGTTTAATTCTTCCACAGTTTCAACTAACACCAATTCTTACCAGGTAATTATATCTCATTTCTTACAAAACCCAAACGTCTAACTACCCCATACCACCCAAGCAAGGGCAATCGCCTTTTGCATGTTAACCCCTCAAGTATCCGCAATATAAAAATAACTTTCGTACTCGCGGTAGTTCTGTTGACTTTACTATTAAAATAGCCTATAATTTGCGGATTAACTATGGCACAAGCTGAAAGACCAACAAATGGTGAAGCATTACAACCACAAGTAGCCCTCACAGAAGGACAACGTAGGGCTGCACAAGGTGTATTAAAAGCATTAGATACTACCTCTGAAAGAAGGGTAGTTTTTTTGGAGGGTTTAGGAGGCACTGGTAAGGACTTCACAATAGATGCACTTACTCCTTATATTACAGCAAAAGGTGCATTTGTAAATAAACATATAGAGATTTCTTTGAGCATATTCCCATCTGCTGATACAGAAAGAACGTTAAGAGAAGGACATGTAGTAGGTTCTGGCGACCTTAGACAGCAAGAGCTTCTTCAACAAACCTTATCAAGAGAATATCCTGACAACAAATTGGTTACTGTTCCTTTACAGGGTATGACTTTGTTTGAAGCCCTTAATTATGTTAGGGCTATTAAAGGTGAACAGCCACGACTACTTACAGATGAACAATTAGCAGCTTCTTCTTTGGGTATTCATGAGGTAGCACAAATGTTAGTTGCTGACCCTCACTTACCGGAGGACCTTGCAGTAAGAGTGGCGGGTAGTCATTTGGGAAGCGATTTACAAAGGTCAGATAGATACCACGACAAATACCCAGAAGCCGTAAAACGTTATTTAAGAATTGAGCCAACTGCTGCAATGGTTGAGATTACCCAACAACAAGGAGGATTTCGACAAGGACACCTTTATGACAGATTAGGTAGAGTTCTCAAAAATAAGTTTGACCTTCAACAAAAAGGTGGAGATGAGGAAAGTCCATTATTTGTTGCCCCTGAGAGTGTCGATATATACAACCGACTTCTTCAAAGCGATGCTATATATGAAGGTATAAGGATTTTTGTACCTGAGGTTCCTATGCAAGACTTCCCTGCATTAGCTCGAGCTTTTGGTTTGGAAGCCACAAAACAATATCGTGCACAAGGATATAGTGACGATGGATATAGAGATGGTACCCGCGTAAGAATGTTTAAAGAAAATGAAAGAAAAGTAGATACATGGTTTAAAGAACCTGATGGAAAAATTTACTTATCAGATGCACACGAAGGAAGGCATACAGATGAAATAGGCAGAAAATACGAGCAGCGTTTCAGAAGAGGCGAATTACCTGTACAAGCAAGGCATAGTTCAGAGCCTGTGGGAAGAATGTATTTTCATACCTATGAAAACGCCAAGTCTATCAATGTTAACAGAGGATGGATGGTAGAAAGCTGGTTGCAGCAACGTGGATTGCCTTATATTACCGAAACTAAATTAGTAGGAAGCTACACATATAATCCTGAAACTCAATCTATTGAGCCAGTAAAATCCAAATAAGTACCCCACTAAGGTCAAAATATAAGACCTGAATATTTTTCTTCCCTCCCTGTTTTGTAGTATCTTTTTATTTTATTATCAGGCTGTACCTCAAGAATAGTTTTAAGCTGCTAGGTATAGTAAGTATCTCCTGAATATGGTGGTTCATCTTTTGCTACATAGTGCGTTTTTGCTTCTAACAATTCTATGGTTACCAAACCATTATTAGCCTTTTTAACAGCTTTTATTTGGAACCAATTTAACTTACTCCATAAAACATTTATTGCGTACAATCTTGGAGCTTTTGGGTTTTGGTCATTACCTTCCAACCAAGCAAGTGTTTGTTTCTCCTTATTTGTTTCCGGAGGAGTGAACATTGATAGCGCAGCTTTTGCATTATATTCTACCTGGTATTGCTGAAACTCCCTAACCACGCTTTCATATTCTTTCGCTTCCAACTGAGTTATATTTTCGTACCTTACTCCCTCTTTATTTGGTAGTTCGTAATGTAAAGGACCGGTGAAGAGTTTGCAGCAAAAAAGAAAAATATTTTAGAAGAGCAAGCACGATTAAAAGAGAAAATCAACGAAGGAGTAGAAGGTCAAAAGACATGGTTGGAACTTGCCGAAGATTTCCTGACAACTGCGTTTCAGGCACGAGAGATGCTTAACAGTAATCGTTTGGATTTAAAAAGAATAGCAGTTAGAAAACTAAAAATTCCACGGGCTGAGAGCCCGTGGGTTTTCTACCCTTTTTTCATGCTATGATGCTTGGTTTGATTTTTGATATAGGCCTTAACTGTTGCCAAATCTCTTTTTCCAACACTACCTCCATAGTATCCCTCAGCCCAA
>JACQIX010000039.1 GCA_016198275.1 Candidatus Daviesbacteria bacterium
AATCTGACTACCTAAACAAATACCAAATAAGGGGATACTGCGTCCAAGAACTTCCTTAATATTTAAGATAGTTTTTTTGGCCTGTTTTGGATCCCCCGGGCCATTGGACACGAGTATACCGTCATACCGTAAATTGGCATTAATTGGTTTAAAATCCCAAGGAACCCTGGTAACTTTAACTTTTCTTTTAACTAATGCTCTGATGATATTTTCCTTATCACCGCAATCAATCAGCAAAACATTATTTTTGCCCTCCCCATAGACTTCTATTTCTTTAGTGCTCACATAAGGCAATGCATTCTCTTTGTTAGGATCATATATTAAGTTTCCAGTTTCCAGTTTCCAGTTTCCAGTTTCCAGTTTTCCCAGCATTACCCCATATTCCCTCAGTTTCCTGGTTAATGCTCTGGTATCTACTGAGGACAAAGCTGGAATACCTTCAGCTTTTAACCACTGAGACAGGGTCCTTTGTGATTCAAAATGAGACGGCGTATTGATATAATTTTGAATGATTAAAGCTTTAACCTGAATTCTTTTCGATTCCCAAAATTTTACCTCAGGTACCCCATAATTGCCAACCAAAGGGTAAGTCAATGCCAAAATCTGGCCAAAATATGAAGGGTCTGTTAAAGATTCAGGGTAGCCAACCATGCCGGTATTAAAAACCACCTCACCTGAAGCATTAACCTCTGCCCCAAAAGATTGTCCTAAAAAAACTGTCCCGTCGGACAGAATCAGTTTCCCGGTCATATTCCTCCCTCATGACCAAGTCTGGCTTGGTCACAGTCTGCCTAAAACTAAAGCCAATAATGCTTCCCTGATATACAGACCATTTCTGGCCTGGGCAAAATAAACAGCATTCGGGTGGGCATCTAAGCTGGGGTCAATTTCATTAACCCTGGGCAAAGGGTGCATTAATTTAACTCCTAAATCCAATTGTTTGGCAAACTCTTTACCTAATATAAATTGGTCTTTAATTTTTTTATAAAGATTCAAGTCAGTAAACCTCTCCTTCTGCACTCTGGTTTGATAAAGAAAATCAGCTGACAACCTCTGTGGTAGTTTATCCAATTGCTCATACTCTACTCCTTCCGAATCCAAAATTTTTAAAAATTCCTTTGGCATAGTTAGAGACGGGTGAGAGATCATAATTTGTCTAACCTTAAAATGACTTAAAGCAATGGAGAGAGCATGAACAGTTCTGCCGTATTTTAAATCCCCCATTAAAGCCACTGTTATCCCATCTAATTTGCCTGCTATTTTTTGCATGGTATAGAGATCAAGCATAGTCTGGGTGGGGTGTTGATTCGGGCCATCCCCGCCATTAATCACCGGAATTTCAGCCACCTCTGCAGCTTTTTTGGCTGCCCCTACCTCCGGATGTCTGATAATTAAAACATCAGCGTAAGAATCCATAATTCTGATGGTATCTTGGAAGCTTTCACCTTTGTGAATGCTGGTTGACTCTGGATCATTAAACCCGATTATGCCCATGCCTATTTTTTGGGCTGCTGACCTGAAAGATTGTTCGGTTCTGGTAGATTGCTCAAAAAATAAAACTGCGGCAATTTTCCCTTGGGCAATGGTGTAATTAGAACGGTCTCTTTTGACAAAAAATGGATCAAACTTTCTGCTGAGCTTTAAAATAAAAAGCAAATCTTCCTTGGAAAAATCATTGATGTCTATAATGTCCCGTCCTTTAAAGTTTTTTTGGACTTTTTGGTCTGTATTCATATTTCTTATCTATTCTTTCTACCAAAAAGTCCATCACGAAGTTTTAGGTCGTAATGGACGATTCGGCTATAAAGCTTTTATTAACAGATTTTGGTAAGTCCGAATCTGTCCAAAACCAAAAAAAATCCGCCCACTGGCGGATCAATGCTTGCACTTGCTACTGTTAAATTTAATAAGACATTGCTTAACCATAAACCATTGCACAGTTTAACAAAAATGGGTTATTATGTCAATATGCCCAAGACAACTGCAAAAGAAAGCTCCTTCCGTAGAGAATTAATTGAGCAACTTATTACCCTCTCAACTTCAGGCTTTGGCTTGGTAGCTGCCCTAGCTTGGAATGAAGCAGTGCAAGCATTTGTGAAAGAGTATATCCAAAAGTTTTATCCAGATCAGTCAGGAGTTATATCTAAATTCTTATACGCCCTTATAATCACATGTTTTGCAGTTTTAATTACTTACCAACTCTCCAGACTGGCCTCTAGATTTGGATCAAAATGAAGATACTTTTATTCAATAATTTTTCCATCCTCCACCCTTAAAATCCTGCTCTGATTTAGGAAATCTTTTGGGATGTTTTCCAATTCCACTGTGGCTATAATTGTTTGTTGTTTACCTACTATTTCTGCCACGCAAGCTCTGTGACTGGCATCCAATTCTGAAAAAACATCATCCAGTAAAAGTACCGGCCTTTGGCCTAAAATTTTGGCCATGTATTCAAGCTGAGCTAATTTAAAAGCCAGGGTGGAAATTCTTTGTTCGCCTCTGGAGCCAAAGTGAGCCAGATTCCTACCAGGTCCATCATAAAAAATGATGTCAAAATCATCCCTATGTGGTCCAATCAAAGTAGCGGCCGCAGCCACCTCCCTATCGTTAATTTCTTCCAAAAGTTGCTGGTTAATCCGGCTGGGGTGATAGTTAAAGCGGAAATTGCCCAAAATTGGGGGTAAATTTATGATATAATTAAAAAAGGCTGTTCTTTTTTCAGTTATTGTTTTTGAAGTATTTAAAAGCTCCCCGGTCCAATAAATCAGTTCGTCTGCGTGTCCAACTCCTTCTCTAATCCTTTTTAATACCCTGTTTCTGGAAGTTAAAAAATGCTCATACTGCGTTAATGCCTTTTTATACCCGAAATCAACTTGTGCCAAACACAAATCCATCTGCCAGCGCCGAAGTGAAGGTGAACCTGTCACCATATTAATATCCGAAGGGTGAAAAATCACTGCCGGTAAATTACCCACAAAATCCACCACTCTTCTGGCAATCCCATTAACTAATACTTTCTTTATAAAACTTGCCTCGGCAGGATTATTTAAAATTATTAGCAGTTTAGTTCCTCCCTCCTCTTTAACCAATCCTTCAACTTTGGCAAATTCACTCCCATTTTTAATTAACTCACCCTCAATTTCAACTCTGGCTGATTTAGTGGTGGATAAAAGGTAAATAGCTTCCAAAATATTGGATTTTCCCACAGCATTATTGCCTACAAAGATGGTCGGACGGTGGTCAAAATTCAGGGATAAATTTGAATAGTTTCTGAAATTAGTTAGATTAAGCTGCTTGATAAACATCCTACTTATTTCTTCCAGTGCCCCAGCCCTAAAAATTCCCTAGCCTGATAAGATAAAGCTTTTTTGGCAAAAAACAAGCTAGGTTTTAGTCCGAATAAGCCCAACAAAATTATCACTGTCCCCAGCCCGATAAAAATAGAGGTGGTGCCAAAAATATCTGCCAGGATACCTGACAGCAAAATCGGTATTAAGGATAACCCAGACATCGCTACTCCTAAAACCGAAAACACTTTGCCTCTGTCTGATTCAGGCGTATTTTGCTGCAGCACTGTTTGAGTTGGCACCAAAATTGACACCATGGCAATCCCCAAAAGCAATGAGCCTACTACCAATACTTTAGACAAGGGCTGTTGATAGAAAAAAGGCACAGGCTTAGGATGGCGGAAATAGCGGATAGCAGGCGAGATAATAGGAGCAATGCCCATCAGTAAAAAAAGTAAACCGCCGAAAATAATGGCTTTGGAAACCAGTCTTCTTTTTATCAAATTGGTGCCGAATTTGCCCAAAAACAACCCTCCGGTCACTATCCCCAACCCCAAAGGTATGACCAAAACATATGAGGCATCTGTTGCTTTAATTTGTAAAGATTTTTCCAAAAAGGACGGCAGCAGCACAGCCAACACTCCAATTACCATCTGCACTCCTGCCAAAATCCCAATTGAGGTTAAAACCGGCAATTTTCCTTTTATTAATCTAATGGTTTTAATAATTTCAAAAAGCCCAATCTCTTTAATGTCTACTAGCCTCCCTTTTCTAAAAGCGGTGATAAGTTTGCGGCCCCCTGCATCCGGTTTGGTAACAATTGAAGGAAAAACTAAAGACAGCAGGAAGGCTGATGATAAAAGCGTCCCGCCCAGTCCAAAAACAAAGTTAATGCCAAAATGAGTAATTAACGGCCCTGATAAACCAAAACCCACTAAAAAAGCACTATATAAAGTAGCGGAAAAAATGGAGTTGGCTGCAATAAGTTGATTTCTTTTAACTACAATCGGGATAGCGGAAGCCTCAGCCGTGGCATAGAATTGGCCCAAGGCATTAACAAAAAAAGCAACTGCCAAAATTGCCGGGTAACTTCCTTTGAGAAAAATTAAACTGAAAAAAGCCAGGCTCAAGAAAAAATTTATGATCATAATAATTTTTTTTCTATCAATCAGGTCTACCAAAACCCCGCTAAATAGACCTAAGACAACAGCCGGCAGATAAATGGAAAAAAGTAAAGTGGAAACAGCGGTGTTTGAATCCGTTAACCGAAAAACCCAAATAATTAAAGCAAAGTTTAAGGAATTATAGGAAAGCTGGACCAGGATTTGATTGATCCACAGGTTTAAAAATCCCCGGTTTGCAATTACCGAGGAGAATGTTGGTTTCTCGCTCATATTTTTGATACCGACACATTATATCCTATTCAAAAAGTTTAAGCCGCCGTCGGAAGTCCAATTTCTTCGGCTTTTGCGTCACTAAACTCACGAACCATTACTGCTCTGGTTGAAAAACCACATAAAAGACCTTCCGGATTCAATTTACTACCTATGTAATTTAAAAAATGATCCCTTAAAAGACTTGCTGCCTGTCTTTTGGTTTTTTCTGTTCCATGATCTGCAATATCTTTATATCGCGTATATGCTGTGACAATTGATTGAGCTGCCAGTAATACCCCAGTATATCTTCTAAAAGAAGGAAAGAGCAAAAAACCTGTTAGAGTAATCATCCTGGGGAATCTTGAACCTATAGCCAGTTCCGGAACATCAGGCTTAACACTTCTAAGCAAGGCAGGTATTGAATCAACAGCTAAATTAACTTCAGCTATGGCAGTATCCATTGGGTGTTGTGAATTCAGCCGATGGATAGGCCACGGCAAAAGATCAACTTTTCTATCTATTAATGAATCCAGCCATTTACCATATAAGGTTTTTTTATTTGCTCTGTCAGCTACTTCCCCATCTAGCCCATCACAAATTATCCCTCCTAACCACACAGCTCCTCCCACTGCTCTTACAATCCATTGCGCTTTAGTTTCACCAACATCAAATTTGGAAATGACCGCTGTAATCCTTTCTTGATTCATCAAAATCGCTGCACCGACAATTGAAAACTTTTCACCTGTTCTACTTACATTATTTGGATCTACTTTATTATCCACTAACATTTGAGCAAAAGGACCCATTAAAACTTTACCCACTTCCCTGACGGGATTTTGTTTCTCTACCATATAGTTTGACAGTTAGGGCAAAAGTATGTGCCTCTACCGGCAAGAGTAATTTTTTTAATTTCTGTTTTGCAAATTTTGCAAGGGTGTTTGTTCCGACCGTATACAAAAGCATAATCCAAAAAATAGCCTTTATGGCCTTCGGGATCTACAAAATGAGCACGCGTGCTTCCTCCATATTTTATTCCATCATTGATCGCCCTTATCATTCCTTGGTATATAGCTTTAAATTCCTTTTCTCCCATTTCACCCACCTTTGCCCTAGGATCAATTTTGGCATTAAAACAGGCCTCGCTGGCATAAATATTCCCTACTCCGGCAACTACTTTTTGATCCATAATAGCCACTTTTATAGGTATGCTTTTGCGTCTTAGTAAATTTTGCTTTAACACTACCCAAGTAAATTCTTTCTCTAAAGGCTCTGGGCCTAAATTTTTTAAACTACTATCTTCTCTAACCTTCCCACTGTTCACTACTCTAATCCAGCCAAAACGGCGCTGGTCATTAAAATAAAGATGTGAACCATCAGAAAAACTAAAGATAACTCTAGTATGACTGTTTGGCATTTTCCCCGTCATATCAGGGGTTGGGTGTCCTCCAATTATCCTTTGGTCATCTTCATATATTAATTGCCCTGTCATCTTCAGGTGAAATAGCAAGGTCATATCACCACTTAAATCCATGCCTAATATTTTGGCTCTTCTCCAAATATTGAGTATTTTTCTACCTCGCACTAAATTAGGATTCCCTATGAAAGATTTATGAGAATTTATCTGAATTTTTGAAATTTTTAACCCAATAATTTTCTTTTCTAAACTAAGTTTAATTGTCTCTACTTCAGGAAGTTCTGGCATGAAGATATTTTAGCACGAAAATTAAATTACTTTAACCAACTTGCCGTTTTTTAAAACACTCCTTAGCGTCCAAGCAAAAAAGGCTATGGATAAAGTTATATAGACCAGGTTTAAAATTAAACTTGTCCAAAATAAACTCTGGTTAAAGTATCCTGATTTGATAACTTGTCTCATGCCTTCAAAAACAAAAGAGATAGGGATCAAATTAGCTATATTTTGAAAAAATGGGGGCAAAACAGATATGGGGTAAAAAACAGCTGCAAAAGGCTGAATCAGGAAAGGTAATATCCAGGTTAAAGGCCCAATAGAATGGCCAAACCGCAGTACTAAGGCAATATTAAAAATCCCAAAAGAGGTGGCAAATATAAACAAATTTAGGGCAAAAAGGGTCAACCAAAAACCTAAGGAAGTAATTTGGAAATTGTAAAAAGTTGAAGCAATCAAACCCATCAGGGAGAAAGAAACCAAAATTTTAACAAAACTTATTGCTATCAGCCCTGTTAAATACTCCAAAAAAGTAATTGGGGTAGCCAGAACATTAATTAAATTGCGATCCCAAATATCAAACATGAAATTCACCCCAATATCCGTGCCAACTTTTTCAAAAATAATCCAAAGTAGTATTCCTCCCAGCAAAAATGCTGCCAAGGTGGAAGATTGCAAACCGGAAACATACCTGGTCATAAATCCCCACAGCACCACCATCAATATTGGCGAGATTAATATATCAAAAAACCTCTCCAGCTGGCGTAGAGATAAAAAATAATGCCGCAAAATAATGGCAGAAATTCTACTAAGATTCATCTAGGTTACTCCTGGATAAATGGATAAAAACATCCCGCAAATTCGGCTCATTTGCCCCCTCTTTCAATACTTTTTGAGTTAATGTAAGGGGGGTACCTTCTGCCACAATTTTTCCATGATTTATAAAAATTACATTAGAGGCTATCTCTTCCACCTCCCACATATTATGCGATGTATATAAAATGCTCATTTTTTCCTGCAGCTGTATTTGTTTAATTAAATTAATGCCTTTGTCTACCACATCCGGGTCCATGGAAGCCATCGGTTCATCCAAAAGCAACAGTTTGGGTTTATTTAGCAAAGCTTTGCATAAATTCCCTCTGGCCCTTTGACCAAAAGATAACTGCCTGATTGGCCTATCTTTCATTGGTGTCATCTCAAAAACTTCCAGCAGTTCATTAATCCTTTGTTTAGCATTGCTGACTTCATAAAATTTACTGAAAACCAGTAAATTTTCCCATAAACTTAAGTTCCAAGGTAAATTATATTCAGCTGAAGCATAATTGACCTGCTTTAAAATCTCTGAGCGTTCCTTTTTGATGTCCTTGCCAAAAATATTAACAGTCCCAAAATCCGGCTCAATCAGCCCCAGCAAACAATGAATGGTGGTGGACTTACCTGCCCCATTCGGACCTAAAAAACCCAGAATTTCCCCCTCTTTCAGGTTAAAAGAGATGTCGTCAACTGCCTGAAAACCATCAAATTTTTTCTTAAGATTTTTAACTTCTAAAACAGAATTCATAATAGCTACTCAAAATAACTTTGTTAATTGTAATCTAACTGAGGCTAAATTCCAATTAGGAGGATTTTCCCTGTCTGGCTAAAGAGACTTTTTTAGCTCTTTGGGAAAAGGTTTTTTGAGCCATAGCCATATTTTCCTCTTTGCCTGCCCAAACTTCCAAAGCTTCCCCTTGCAGCGCCCTGCCATATGAATAGCTTAGCTGCCATGGGCTATTAGGAATAAGGTTTATCTCATATAAATTAATAGTTGCTTCCTCAGGGGTCTGCCCTCCAGACAAAAACACAACTCCGGGAACTTCTTTTGGCACAACTTCCAAAAAAGTCTCTACTGTGGCTTTGGCTATCTCTTTGCTGCCTGCTTGTTTAAAACATTTTTTACCTGAGATAATCATATTAGGCTTCAAAATTACCCCTTCCAAAATAACTTTATGCGCTTTTAATCTATCAAAAACAACTCTTAAAGTCTGGCTGGTAACCTCTCTACATACCTCCAAAGTATTGTCTGCATCCATCAATACTTCCGGCTCAACTATTGGCACCAAATTAGCTTCCTGACACAAGGCTGCATATCTAGCTAAACTTTCAGCATTAGACTCAATACAAGTATTGGGAATCCCTTCTCCGATGGTGATCACTGCTCTCCATTTGGCAAATTTTGCTCCCATGCTAGCATATTCTTTCAGCCTCCCTCCTAATCCATCTAATCCTTCCGTGATTTTTTCCCCAGGAAAGTTAGGCAGGTCAACTGCTCCTTTATCCACTTTAATGCCAGGGATAATACCTTTATTTGCCAGATATTTAGGAACTGCTACCCCGTCAATTTCCTGCCTGATGGTCTCATCGTATAATATTACCCCTGATAAAAACTCCTCTACCCCAGGAGTGGTAAAAAGCATTTTTCTGTAGTTTAGATTGGTTTGAGGATTAGAGGTTAAACCAATTATATCAAACCTTTTTTGGATAGTTCTGCTGGACTCATCAGCTGCCAGGATTCCCTTACCATGAGCGACCATTGCTTTGGCTGTTTGTTTTAAATTTGCTATATCCATAAGACATTAGTGATGAACTGTACTTTTTATCTTTACACCCCTTTGGTCAACTGTCAAGGTAGTTACCTGATACCCCTTATTTAATTGCTTCACAGCAGGCAAATTAAACCATTTATTATCACCAGTGATGGCAGAAACAGACACCAAACAATCTTCCTTTTTGCCGGAAACAAAATCATCAATTGTCCAAATCTTTTGATACTTTTTGGCAATCTCTTTATCGGCAGACCATCCCCTTCCTTCTACAACAGCTCCTAAAGCCTTGCCAGCTACAGCTGCTAATACTCCTTCTTCAAATCCTCCGCTGCCCATAATCAGATGCAGGATTTTTTGATGGTCTTTATAATCCATCATGGCCAAAATTGAAGGTAAAAAATCTCCAGCTTTTATTAAAATTAAATTGACCCCAAATTTTTGGCAGGCATTAATATAGTGGGCGTTTCTATCCCGCTCCATTATTACCACATTAATCTGGTGAGGTTCTATTTTAAATGTATCCACCACCTCAGCTAAATTCTCCTCAACAGAATTCCGTATGGAAATTTTGCCTTTCAGTTGTGGCGGGCCGAATAACTTATCTATATAATCAATGTCATCTGGTGTGGCCATTAAGCCTTTGTATGAGGAAACAGCAATGACAGAAACAGCACCTGTAGTATTAAGTTTGGCAGCTTTTGACCCTTCCACCACATCATTAACCATATCTAACTTTTTCTTCCCGCTGCCAAATGTACCCATTAAAACAGGTAACGCTTCCCCGTATTGGTGAATATGTTTTCTACCCTCAGACCCTACTACTTCTAAAGTAAATGGGATGTCTGTTAAGCCTGCTATCATGGCATCAACTCCAGCCTGGTCAATCAATCTTTCTCTTTTGAGTGATTCTTCTTCTGTTAAAAGATCATTTGAGGAAAACCCTTTTTCTTGAATTAATCTCCATACAGACAGTGCAGTCAGTTCAGTTGCGCGGGTGATATACTTTTTAACCTGATCCATATTAAGATTAATAATCTTTACGTTTTTGCGTAGCAAAAAGGCAAGGTTCTAACGACTGAGCAGTAAAATTTCTAATACTGCGAAGGCGTTATGGTCCTTACATCTTTCATTGGGAAATCAGATTTATTATTGGTAACCAGAATTAAATTCTGTAATTTTGCTTGAGCAGCTAAAAAACAATCCAATAAATGTATTCTTTTGGTTTTTAAACTTGTTTTTCTGTACTCTGCTGCTACTACGGCCACCTCTTTATCTACAGGAAGCACCTTAAACATTTCTACCAGTATATAAAAAGACTCTGCTTCCTGCTCTGTAATCTTAGAAAGGAATTCCCCGATTACTACTGAGGAGATAAACAATTTGTTATTTTGTATTGCTTTTTTTAGAAGATTTGCTTCAGGCTCTTCACCTCGAAGGCCCAATATGAATACATTTGTATCAAGTAAGTACATTTAATTTTTCTTAATTCTATTTAAAGCCTGATCCCAACGTTCTTCCCAATGTTGATCCCCTAACCTACGTTCTTCCCTTATCTCTTTAATCCATCTATTAGCTGTTTTTTTATCTATCTTCAGTGACCCTATTACTTCATCAGCTAATTTGTTTAAATCTGCCTTCTTCTTTTTATCCTCCTGAACACGTTTTTGGGTAGCCTTTCTCACGTATTCAGCCATGCTTTCTTTAGTACCCTTTCTCAACCTATCTACTTCCTGACGTAAATCTTCTGGTAAATAAATTTGTGTCCTTTGCATACATCATTATTATACATCATTACAAGAGCCTGTCAACAAATCCCAAATTCTTCTCTACCAGTTCCAAAATTTCTTTTTTAAATCTTTCTTTAGAAAATCTCTCGGCATTCTTCCGACAATCCTCTGGATCAAACTCCAAAGAGTCAAACTTTTGTAAAGCTCCTATTAAACTTTCCGCATCCCTAATCCCTGGTCCTCCATATAATAGGCCTGTTTTACCACCTGTTACAGTTTCCAAAAATCCGCCTGATGCCGGGGCTATCACCGGAGTCCCTGCAGCTTGGGCTTCAATTGAGGTAATCCCAAAATCCTCATCTTCTGAAGCTACAATTAAAGCTTTGGCATTCTCCAGTAACTTTACTCTCTCTTCATCGCTGACCCAACCGAGAAAGTTAGTCGTAAGTAGTTGGTAGTTGGTAGCAATTTTTTTTAATTTTTCCAATTCAGGACCCAAACCTGCTACTTTAAGTGGTAATCCGAGCTTCCCGCAAGCCTCCACCACCACCTCCACCCCCTTCCCTCTCACCAATCTGCTTAATACTAAAAAGTAATCTTTCTTACCTTTACTACTTACTACTTTATACTTACTACTAATTTCCACTGGCGGATAAATTACTACACTATCCCTTCTGTAAAACTTTTTAATCCGATCCTGAATGTTTTTGGAATTAGCCACCAAAATATCAGGGCGTTGGGAAGTTTCAAAATCATAAAGACGCAAAAAGTGGTTTACCAACTCGCCCAAAACTTGGGTTATCAAATGCTTTTTATAATTAAATGAGGTAGTATAGCCATACAAATAACGGGGCGGTGTATGGATATAACTGATATGTAAGGCCTCCGGTTTAGTAATCACCGCTTTGGCAAAATAAGTAGAACAAGAAGAGATCACCACGTCATACTCTGACAAATCAAAACTTTCAAACATCAGGCAAGCAAACAGGCGAAAAGGAGACAAAAGCTTGTTAGCCAGGGGGAATTTTTGAAACCAGGAAGGGATAATTTTCCAATCCTTAAACCTTTGACCAATCTCCCCTAAGTTTCC
This sequence comes from Candidatus Daviesbacteria bacterium, assembly GCA_016198275.1. Classification (GTDB taxonomy): domain Bacteria; phylum Patescibacteriota; class Microgenomatia; order Daviesbacterales; family UBA10151; genus JACQIX01. The sequence goes on from JACQIX010000039.1 coordinate 11,753, forward strand.
CAAATTTACATAAGCCGTATACAAAGGAGCCTTAGGAAAAATCTCATGTAAAGCTTCCAAAACCCGCTCAGCTCCGCCATATTCCTTTAAATAATCATGAACCAGAGCAACTTTAATTTTCATTAAACTGATTTTGCTGCCTCAATCAACTGCTCAAAAGATAGCTTAGTCTGTTTGGCATCAGGGGCTGATGAAGAGCCACATAAAACCATATGATGGGACTGGTGCAAAAACCAATCAGCCTCCGGATCTAATTTCTTTACTTGCTCATAAATAGGGCTTAAATCCAAAGTTTGGGAAGGGGTAAAAAATTGGACTGAATGGTATTTTGGATCATAAATTAAAAACAAATCCCCGCCCATCCTTTTGCAAAACGGCCTGTCAATTGTGTCAGAGACAACTGCCAAAGATTTGCCAAACGAACTGTCAAACTCCACTCTTTTTTCCCAGTCTTTGGCAGATTTTTGTTTATTTTTTAAAATAGCCAAAATCCTGTCTAAAATCTTCGACCCCAACTCTATATCCTCTTGAGAGGATTGTTTCTTGGAATCTTTACTTCTGATAAATGCAGGAACGGAAAATTCATCGTAAGCATCAATAGGAATTATGCCTGTATCAATTTGTTTGTTCCACTCCACCACCTCTTCCAATGCCGCAACTTCTATTTCAGAATCAGGCAACAAATTTTCTGATTTTAAAAAGTCAAAAACCAAACTGCCGGCACAAGTTTTTAATCCCTCTTTATGTTCATCAAATCTGCCTCCCCCTGTGCCTACAAACATTTTTTCCTCCGTCTCTTTCGTTGCCAGATTGTGAGCAGCGGAGATAAAATCAATCTCAAAATCTGTAAATTTTGGATCGTATTTTTTTAGCAGCCAAATGGCAAAAATATCATCCAGATGCGGATTGATGTGAGTTACTAAGACTTTCATGTTATGATTGAGAGTATATCATGCTCATACTCAAAAAGCTTACTTTTGCTCCGCTTTTTTTAATCAGTCTGATTTTGTTAATCTATAATCTGGCTCCTTTGTTAAAAACTTATGATCTGATTTTTTCTTTGTCAGCTAATAACCTGATTCAACTGGTTATAATCTCAGCTTTAATATCCATGAGCAGTTTTTTATTTGTGCTGTTTTCTATATTCAGTTTAAATTGGAAATTAATTTTGCCTGTGGGAATTTTTGGTAGTTTAATTCCCATGGCTTTTGTTAACCAATCTTTAGGCCTTCTGATGAGTACGGGAATTTTAGTTAGTCTGGTGTTATCCTACATTAATTTGGACAATATTATGAATACATACCTTACTTTCCAACCCATATCTTTACTAGGCCCTCCAATTAGGCGCTTATGTTCTTTTTTGATAATAACTTTCAGTATTGTCTATTTTTTGGGAATTAATAAAGTTGTCACTGAAATCGGCTTTCAGATTCCGGATTCTTTAATAGATACTGCCTTAAAAATTGCTCAGCCTGCAGGATCCAGCCAACTCCAAACAACTATGCCAGAACTTTCTATACCTGAGCAACAGTTAGAAATGCTTAAGAAAAATCCTGATATTTTAAAACAGTCAGGATTGGATCCAACAATATTAGACACTCTCAATCAGCCTGAAAAAGTTTCATCTGGGCAGACTTCTGAGTTGATCAAAAAAACAGTTAATGATCAGATTCAAAGCTTTCTTAAGCCTTACTTAAGCTTTATTCCAGCTCTTTTAGCAATATTACTGTTTCTAACATTCCAGTCTCTAGCTTCTATCGTCAATCTTCTAATCTATCCTCTGCTTTGGTTAGTTTTTTATATCTTGGAAAAAAGCAGGTTTGTTAAATTTGAAATTGAACAAAGGCCGGTGAAGAAAATGGTAATTTAATGTGATAAGATCTAATCTTTATCTGCCCCATATTATGACAACAGAAAACCCAGGTCTAGCAGATAACGAAAAACCGCTTGACCCCAAAATACAAGCATCCCAGCTTACCAAATCAATTTTTGAAACACTTGCCGCCCTTGAGCAAGCAAAAAAACAACCCTTACAGCTCATCCCTTTAGGTCAACAGCTTATGGCACTGCAAGAACAAGGACTTAAGCTGCTTGAGCAACAAGGATGCGGGGAATATGTCAGGACAATCTTTGAAATAATCTGGCAAACAAATACCAGACAATTTACTTTATTATCAGCACTTACCATTGAAAAAGTTGGAGCCCAAGACCCCCACGGATTTAAAATATTGCCCGAAGGTGAAAGGATTGGTTATGGATTCGAATTGCGAAATATTGCTAAAGAACAAGTAGATGTGGATCGGAATTCTGTATTGAAAGAAATCACCGACCTTGTCAACCAACCCTTCAAAGATTTATTAAGGGCTTTTTGGTCTCTTTTTGACTATGCAGACGCGCTACGTATTAAAAAAGCACGGACGGAGTTACACACACTTTTAAAAGCAGATGCCCCTATCGAACGCTTGGTCTCATTTCATAATTTAATTGGGTTTTTAACACTACCAGATAATGACCCTAAACCTTAAAATCCTAATTTCCTAACTTTTTAACTACTCCCTTTTTAAAAACTTTGTTAAAATCTGAATCAAAGGTGGCAAGTATTTAATTTTATTTTCTTTCCTTTTTTACCTTCAATTTCTGTCCAGGTTTAATGCCTAAAGATACATTCATGTGAACTGATTGTATCAAGTCTTAATTGGTTTCATCTCCCCCCAGTTGGGACCAATTTTTAGATCAACTACCACTGGCACAGATAATTTTAGGGAATTTTCCATTTTGTCTTTGATCATTTTAGCCACTTCTCTAACTGCCTTAGGGTCGCACTCAAACAAAAGCTCATCATGAACCTGCAGAATCAAGTTAACTGTTAACTCTTTATCTATTTCCACCATGGCTTTTTTAATCATATCAGCAGCTGTTCCTTGGATCGGATGATTAATAGCTGCCCGCTCACCTGCTGATTTAATCATCCTGTTATCTGCTTTAAGTTCAGGAATATACCTTTTCCTGCCCCATAAAGTCTGCACATAGCCATTTTCATAGCCAAACTCCAAAGTTTTGCTCATCCACTCCCGCACTTTGGGAAACTGAGAGAAATATTCAACTATATAAATTCTGGCTGTCTCATAATCTATTCCCAATTGCCGGGATAATGCATGCGGCCCCTGGCCGTAAAGGGTGGCAAAATTCATGGTTTTCCCCACCATTCTTTGTTGTTTTGTAACTGCCTCCAAAGGCACTTTAAAAATTTTGGCAGAGGTCGCAGTATGGATATCTATACCCTGCCCAAAAGCCTTTTTTAACCCCGGATCATCAGCCAGATGAGCCATAATTCTAAGCTCTATTTGTGAATAATCTGCAGTAAGTAAAACCTTACCTTTGGGGCAAACAAAAGCTTTCCTGACCTCCCCTCCTAATTGGCCTTTGACAGGGATGTTTTGTAAATTTGGGTCTTTAGAAGAAAGCCTGCCTGTAGCAGCTCCACCAACATTAAAGTTAGAGTGAATCCTGCCATCCTTGCCAATATATTTAGGCAAAGCATCAATGTAGGTAGAAACTAATTTAAAAACTTGGCGGTATTCCAACATCAGAGGTATTATCGGATGAGCCGGGTTCAACTGCTGCAAAGTTTCCTCGTCAGTGCTTCTGCCGGTTTTGGTTTTTCTAACCACAGGTAATTTTAACTCGTCAAAAAGCACTTCTGCCAATTGCTTTGGGCTGTTAAGGTTAAATTCATGTCCTATTTTTGAGTAAATTTCTTGTTCAATTTTATTGAGCTTATTTTTTAACTCTTTTCCTAACTTTTCTAAGAATTTAAGGTCAACCAGTACCCCAGTTTTAGACATCTTTTCCAAAATTGGTTGGACAGCCAGATCAAGTTCGGTAGTAGCATTGGAAGAATTCCGGTTTGTCTGATCTTCTGAACCTGGAATTCTTCCAATCAAACTTTTAAACTCTAACTCCTCAAATAGTCCAACCACCTTATCCCCATCAAATTCACAAACTGCACAAAGCGCTAAATCCAACTTGATCGGCGCATTAGTATCTAAAGTAGCCAGTTTTTTACTCATCACAGCTGACTCCGCACCTTCTGATAAAAGGGTTTGTAACCTTTGAGGCAAAGTTTTTACATTCTCCGCTTTAAAGATTTCCTCAATTGAGCCAAACTGATGAATCAGTTTAGTAGCTGTGACATCTCCTATGCCGGGAACTCCGGGAATATTATCCGAAGCATCTCCTGCCAAAGCTTTGTAATCTATAAGTTGAATGGGCCCAAAGCCATATTTTGCTACAAATTCCTCTACTCCATAAAGTCCCACATCCTGCAAAGTTTTTCTGGGCATTAAAACTTTAACTTTCTCTCCAATAAGCTGCATAATATCCCGATCCCCCGTGACTATAATAATTTCCAGTTTCTGTGCCTGGACTGCCAAAGTGCCTATTAAATCATCAGCCTCATATCCGGCTAAGCTAAATTCTGGAATATTAAAAGCTTTAGCTATCTGATAAACCCTGTTGTATTGAGAAGATAAACCATCATCTTGAGGCCCGCGGGTAGCTTTGTATTGAGTATAAGCTTGATGCCTAAAGGTCGGGCCTTTTTCATCCCAGGCAATAGCCCAAAAATCAGGTTTTAACTCATTGAAAACTTTAAGAAGCATTAAAGAAAAACCATAAACAGCATTAACCAGTTCACCTTTAGAGGTAGTAAAAGGAGGTGTAGCATGATAAGCCCTGTGCAAAAGAGCATTACCATCAATCAAAATCAGTCTCTTCACGCACCAATTGTAACTGATCTGTTAAACTATTACTATGATGGGAAAATATTTTACAAGTTTTGATAATGCTAAAATTTATTACCACTTAACTTTAAAAAATAAGCAGAGCTTGCCTTTTGCTAAAGCAAAACGTAAACAGAAGTGGCTAATATTTCTGCATGGCTTTGGGGGTGATTTAACAGCCTGGAAAAAGGAAAGGGATTATTTTAGCAAGCTTGGAATTTCCACCATTGCCATGGATCTCCGGGGCCATGGTTTATCTGAAAGAAGCAATAGTAAAGATTTCTATCGTTTGGAAAATTTCTCAAAAGACGTATTAACTCTGATAGAAAAAGAACAGTTGACAAATACAGTGGTAATCGGCCATTGTTTTGGCGGGATGGTGGCAATCCACTTCCAAGCCTTATTCCCCAATCACTCAAAAGGCTTAGTTTTAGTAGATACCAGTTATAAACCGCCTTTTTTTGCTACCAACAGGGTGGAAAAGGCGTTGTTAAAACAAATAATCGGCTTGTTTACCAGATTTCTACCTAATATTAAGGTTGGGGGCCATAGAGACTTTAATCGTTTTTTAGATACTAAAGATCTGGATTTTAAGCGTATTCTTTCCGATATTTTGCATACTTCACTAAGTAGCTATCTGATGATTTCTAATAATTTGGTTGGTCTTAATGCTGATAAATTATTGGACCAAATTTTGGTCCCTACTTTAATTATTGAAGGAGCAAAAGATACTATCTTCCCTCCTGAAATTGCCAAATATCTCCATAAAAGAATTAAAACATCAGAATTGGATATTATCCCTGAGGCCAATCATATTCTGGTCATCAATAATCCCAAGGAGGTGGAAAAAAGTATGGTAGGTTTCTTAAAAAAAATTAACTTTATCTAAAAAGGATTGGCCCGCTCCGATTTGTCGAAGACGAGGCGAGCAAAGTCTAGATACTGGGGATGCCCATTTTGAGCCATCCAGTACCACCACTCCACTCCCCAAAGGTAAACTGTATCAAAACCGGTTTTTTTGGCAAAACTAATATAGCTTTTGAAATTATCTAAAGAGAAAAGTTTTATTTGGGTCTCAATCGGCATAACTGCTAAATTGTTGGTTGGGGACCAAGGTTCTGCTTGCAATTCAATAATAATGGTTTTAGTATTTCGGGGGGCAAATAATTTGCGCACGATCCCTGATTTTAGATTGTAAAAGTAAGGCAGCAGCGGATAATTGGTGTATCCTAATACAGGGTTGTAAACCAGCCGATAAAGGGTGGTGCCGAAAACATCCGATAATTCCATCGGGGTAATCCAGGATCCTAATTCCCCTGAATCAGTCACAATAACCGGTCTTTGATCCAAACTTCTAAGGAGCATAACTTCCGATTTTAAAAACTTCTTATCTGGCGGATCACAGCCTTCCCCAAAAACCCCCAGCATCGGCTCATTTTCCACCTGCCAGGCAATTATTGGATTATCGTCAATTTTATACCTGTCCACTACTTTTCTGATAAATTCCAATGTTTTAGTCTGCCTGCTGCTGATGCTCAATTTTTTGGCCCATGAAGGGATATGGCATTCCGGCCAACGGGGCTGCCTCCCGCCTAAAACTAAAATGACCCCTGTTCCTCTTTTAGCTGCCTCCTCCAGTAGAAAATCAAGCTGGGAAAAATCAACTCTACCCTCTGTCTCTTCTAAACTGTCCCAATAAGTAGGGAGGCGGATATTTCTAACTTTCAACTCATCCAATATCTTAAGGTAAATTTGCTGCCAGTCCAGTTTTAAATCCTTGGCTGCTTTGGGAGAAAAAGTTACTCCATAGGTAATCTTTTCAGGATAGGGATAAATTTTTTCAAAAAACCACTCCCCTATTAAAACTATCAAAATTAGCGCTAAAATCAGCAACAAAATTTTGCCCATATAATCAATATAGCTTTTTTTCTGGTAGAATTAAACCGTAAAAACAAAAAAATGAAGATTGCATATTTTACAGACACTTTCTTGCCTCAACTCAATGGGATTGCCACTGCTTTGGCCAACCAGGCAAAGGAATTAGGGAAACAAGGTCATGAAATTTTAATATTTACTCCCAAACTTGATGATATCAAAAGGACAAAATTTGTAGCTAAAAATGTCACTGTTGTTCATTTACCAACAGTGCCGGCTTTAATTTATACCGAGTATAAATTTGGGGTGTTTGGATTACCTAGAATAATCAAACACTTAATAAAGTTTAAGCCTGATATCCTTCATTCGCATACTCCTTTTACCATAGGATTGGATGCTGTTTTGGCAGCAAAAGTTTTAAAAAAACCGCTGGTTGGTACTGCTCATATCTATTTTACTGATTCAGATTATCTGCGTTTTGTCAAATATGATTTGGCTGTTAAATTGTTGGGGAAAATATCCGAGCGGTATTTGAACTTTATGTTTAATCAATGTGATTTGGTACTTGCTCCTTCTAAAGCATTAACCAGTGATTTAAAAAATAATGGTTTCAAAAAACCAATTCTATACTTACCAAATGGGGTTATCTTAAAAACTCCCAAATTCTTAACTGAAGAAGAAAAAAAATCTTTAAAGTCTAAATATGGCTTGAAAGACAAAGTAGTTTTGCATTTTGGCAGATTATCTTACGAGAAAAATATCGATCTGCTGATTAAAGCTTTTTATCTTCTGACTAAAAATAATAAAAATTTAAGTCTTTTAATAATTGGTGACGGGCCTGCCAAAAAAAGTCTTGGTAAGTTATCCAAAAAACTGGGGATTGAAAAACAGGTACTATTTACAGGTTTTATTGATCATCAAATACTTATCTCATCAGGCATGTTGGGCGTTGGCGATGTTTTTGCCACAGCATCAACCATGGAAAATAATCCCATGGTTGTTTTGGAAACCATGGTTTATGGATTGCCTGTTGTAGGAGTTAAACAGGCAGGCCTTATTGAACTTGTGTCTGCAAATGGTTTTTTGGTTGAACCGGGAAATTATAAACAATTGGCAGAAAAAATTGACAAAATTCTTTCTAATAAGGATTTGGCCAAGAAAATGTCCCAACAATCACTAAGGCTTATTAGAAATTATTCTATTGAAAAATCAGTTAATAAGCTCATAAGAATGTATCAGACTCTAATTTCCAAAGCCGGAAGGATTTAAGCTTTCAAAACACTTTTGAGCTCTCTGGGATAGGACTGTCTGCTCGGCCTGATTTAAAGCAGAAGAAGAAGCTTCTTTTGAAAAAAGTCGGCAAACAGGCACTTTGGCCTCAAGTGGCAAATCAGTCCGGCGGATTATCCTGTTCATGGCAGATCTAAGAGCCATTTTGGCTTTTAAATTGCTGGTAGAATCATAAATTTGGGCTAGAACCTCAAGATGGATTGGCAGATTATTTCTCATCAGAATTTCAAATTCATCATTTTTACGAGAATCAGGAATGCGATTAAGATGGGCAATATATCTTTCTAAAGTTACTTGGATCAAATCTTGCCTTTTGGTAGTCAGGGCTTTTGCCTCCCTCAGCCTTCTGATAGCAAATTCAAACTGCTTTAAGATTGTAACCCGGTAAGTTTGGGCAAATTTTAATTCCAAATATTCCCTGACCCCTTTTAAAAAATAAAAAGGGGAGGAAAGATCAAGTTGAGACTGACCAATATCAGGTATATACGTTTGGGCTAAAGCATTACGACCACAAAATGTTAAAAAAAATAAAGCTGAAAGTACTATAACAAAAGGGTAGTTTGCATATCTCATTTATTACCCTTGCGGAAGAAAGTAAGATAAATTAAAACAATAGCTATAACGTATAATGTCATCATGATGGAGCCACTGGTTAAAAATTGTTCGAGGTTAAAAGTCATTTTTTGCTCCTTTCTAAAAATATCATTCCCACAACTGTAGACATTATAGCAGGCGGTAAATTCTTCAACAATAGATCTAAATAAACAGCAAATCCAGCTTCAGAAAATCCTGGTGTAACTATTAAAACTCCCAACCAAATAGAAGTTAAATTAAAAGAGATCTGAGATAAACTACTGAGTATAGTTGATCGAGACAATTTCATATTACCCTTTTATTTTATCCTTTTAACTCAGTTTGGGCAACAATTTTGGCATAAAAGCCATTTATGGTACATTAATTATGTAGAATGAATATGAAAAAAGGTTTTACCTTAATTGAGTTACTGATAGTGGTAGCTGTAATTGGCGTCTTGTCAACTATTGCAATATTGATTTATTCAGGAACGCAAGCAAAAGGAAGAGATGTTGTTAGAAAAAGTGATCTTAATAATTTGGCCACAGCTTTAGAGATCTACTTACAAAAAAACGGCAGCTATATCCCGCCTGCCAGCAATGCTGCTGAAAGCTGCACCAGAGACACTGATTTATTTTATGATCCAACTTTAGGCATTGCTCCTTATTTGTCTAATAATTCTGTACCCAAAGATCCCTTATCAACAACTGCCAGTGAGAAAAAATATTGTTATATTTCCCTAAACAACGGCCGATCCTTCCGTCTGTATGCCAAACTGGAGAAATGTGCAGACTCCGGTGGAACACTTTGCCAATACCAAAATTATAATCACAGCGTTCCTTCGGATGATTTGGCAATAGCTTTTGCCCCGGGAGATACCCTTGCTCCAACTCCTACCCCTGCTCCTACACCAACTCCTACCCCTGCTCCTACACCAACTCCTACCCCTGCTCCTACACCAACTCCTACCCCTGCTCCGGCGCCTAACAGGGTTTTTGTTACAAATGCTACATATACAGGTGATCTCGGTGGACTAATAGGTGCTGATAATAAATGTAATACTGCTGCTGCAGCGGCTGGACTTGGAGGGACATGGAAGGCATGGATATCCGATACTTCAGGATCACCAATTACTAGATTTACCTCAAGCATTAGTTATAGGAATAAGTCTTTTGCGCTTATTAACGGAACTGTTATTGCAAATAATTGGACTGATTTAACAGATGGTTCGATACAAAGTCCCATTAATCGAACTGAACAGAATACGGCAGCGACTGGTAAAATTTGGACTTCTACAGATGCAGATGGCGCATTTTTTTCCGGTAATTGGAACTGTGTTAATTGGACAAACTCTACAAGTGCATTTGGTCTATTCGGGGTAACATTTTCCACAACCAGTAGTTGGAGTAATGGTTTTGGAGGTGATCCATGCTCTGACACTAACAATCATGCTCTTTATTGTTTTGAACAATAGATATCTTATTGAGTAGGCTGAGATACATCGGTAACACTTCTAAGGTAGAATAATACGCCAGAGGAGGTGATTAAGAACCGATGAAACCCAAATTCTTTCATCCCTGGTCATACCAGTACAACAAAGCATAT
>JACQIX010000034.1 GCA_016198275.1 Candidatus Daviesbacteria bacterium
CCAAATCAGGTGAGCAATTATCAAAGCTATATAGGGCAACGGGCTTTTAAAAATTTGAGATGACATGATTTAATCATGTCAGTTTTTGGACCACTTCGTCAAGACCAACAGTCTTCTGAGTGTTGTTATTTAAATTCTTGAGAGTTACTTGACCTTTAGCAGTTTCATCCGGACCAACAATGATTACAAATGGTATACCTTTTTGATCTGCATATTTAAGCTGTTTTTCTAATTTTGTAGTTTCATCAGGATACAAATCAGTATTGATATTTTTAGATCTTAAAAAATAACTAACTTCTATTGATTTACTTAACAATGCCGGCGAGAAAACAGTGACTAAAACCTGAGTAACAGTTTTTTTAACTGGAAACAAGCCAAGTTCTTCCATGGCTTCTAAAGTTCTATCAAAACCTAATCCAAATCCAGTTCCCGGTATATCCTTACCAGATAGTTTATAAGTTAATTTATCGAATCTTTCTCCTCCTAAAACTGAGCCTGCTGTATATTCTGGTATTTCAATTTCCCAGATAGGTCCATCTGAGTAGGCAAAAGACCTGGCAATAGTTGGGTTAAAAACATACCAATCTTCACCGAATCCATATTGGTCTAATATTTTAAAAATCATTTTAATAGTTTCATTTGGCTGCAAATTGGTCACAGTTTCCAAATAAAATTTAGCCTGTGACTGCGAAATTCCCTTTGCAATCATTTCGGAAACCACTCCATCTCTTCCAATTTTTTTAAGTTTGTCTATTGATACTATTGCTTCGTAAGGAAAATCCTTCAGAAGTTTTCTATCGTTTATTTTAGCTATAGCTTTTTTAAATCCTAATTCTTTATATATTGCTAAAGATAAGGCAATAACTTCTCCATCAGCTATAGGGGAAGGTATACCCCAAATATCAGCATCTACCTGCAGAAATTCTCTATATCTGCCTTTTTGTGGTTTTTCAGCCCTGAAAGCAGGTTGCACCTGATACCTTTTAAAAGGTAATGGAATTTTATCAGGGTATTGTCCAACAACTCTGCATGCAGGCACAGTTTGGTCATATCTTAAGGCTACCTCTCTTCCTCCTATATCTTTAAATCTAAAAAATAACTTTTCATCATCACCAATTACTCCTTTGAAAACTTCTGCGTATTCTAAAGTAGGAGTTTCTAATGGGTCATAACCCCATTTTTCTAAGACGGCTTTGATTTTATCACGCAAGAAGTTACGCTTGATGGCAACCTCTGGCAAAAAATCTCTAAATCCTTTTAATGTTTGTGTTTTAATATTTGACATATTTTTGCTTTATGTTAATATAATAATTAATGAACCTCCCCCCGAGTAATCGGGGGTGATTTTATTTAATCCTTTCTAACCTCAGATTTGATCTTTTCTAAGGGAAGGTATTGACTAGCTTTTCTTGCTAGCTCTTTAGATATATGCCCCCGAGCTGATATTACTATAACTTTCTTATTTATTGATTGTAAATATTCTATTACAGTTTCAAAATCACTATCACCGCTTGCTAAAATAGCAATATCAAATTCTTTTGCCTTGAGTACTATATCTATAGCAAGTTTTACATCAAAATTTCCTTTATGAATTATAACTTTATTTTTGTTATCCTTTATTATCTTGAGTTCTCTAGTTATTACTTTATAGCCTATTCTCTCCAAAGCCTTGTAGAATTTTAGCTGTTTAATTTTGGTAGATATTACGGCGGTATAGAAATAAGCACCAGTAAGTCTACCCATATTTTGCCAGTAATCCATGAATTTTTGATAATCAAGTTTCCAGCCTAGAGTTTGAGTAGAATAAAAAATATTAGCAGCATCTATAAAAATGGCAATCCTTTTCTTTTTTGAAATTTGAAGTTTAACCTTTTGCATATTTTCCTCCTATCTTAACAACTTTGGCTTTCATAATAAAGTAGGGATTGACAATAAAAAAACTTAGAGTTAAGCTATTTTTGTTAGCCCAAAAAAGAAAGAAGGTGATTCGGTTTGTCTATACATGTAGAAATCGGAGAGGGGCCTTTTTTTAGTGCTGATAAAGGAATAAGTGGGGAAGGAAAAATTCCAACCCAGTCTGAAGCAATGAATGATCTTGGAAATAGATATAACCCAAATTTTTTAGTACTCCCTGAAGCTGACTTTCGGGCAATAATATTTCAGGTCGCTGAGGAGATAAGGCGAGAGAGAGCAGATCAGCAAAGGTCGAGAGGAGAAGCGGGGTAAATTGTTTTAAATATGGTAAATTCTGCAATTATTTTGGCCGGAGGAAAAGGGGAAAGGCTTCGCCCCTTTACTAATGACAGGCCCAAAGTGATGGTGGAGTTGGTTGGTAAACCCATCCTGGCTTGGCAAATAGAATGGTTAAAATTCCACGGTATTAGCAAATTTATCCTGACTGTCAGTTACAAACACGAAGTTATAGAAAAATACTTTGGAGACGGATCAAAGTTTGGCATAGAGATTGACTACTCTATGGAAGATACACCACTGGGTAGAGGAGGAGGGATTAAAAAAGGTTTTCAAAGTTCTCTGATTGCTCGGGAATCTAACGTGGTGGTTTGTAACGGGGATATAATTACCAAAATGGATTTAACAAAAATGATTGAAGAGCATACCAAGAATCAAGCTATAGTTACCCTTTTGCTGGTACCGTATTTATCCAGATGGGGGGTTGTTAAAATAGATGAGCAAAACCATGTGATAGGTTTTGAAGAAAAGCCAAAACTGCCTTATTGGATTAATGGAGGAATTTATGTTTTTAATAGAGAGGTTGAACCTTCCTTGCCTGCGATAGGAGACCACGAAAGTAAAACTTTTCCCAAAATTCCCAAAGAAAAATTTTTAGGATTTAAAGATGAAAGTTTTTGGAGGGCAGTGGATGTGGTAAAAGATAAAAGTGAAGCAGAAAAATTCTTAAACTCAGGAAAGCAGGATTTTAGTTAATCCTTTTTACTGGTTTTGCAGAAGAGGTGGAGGATTTTGTAGTTGGACTAGGTTTAGAAGAAGCCGAAGGCGTGGCTATTTTTTTAGGCTTGATAAAGCCTTTTTGAGCAGTAGCAGAGGCAAATTCCGCTTTAAAAATATCATTTTTACCTAAATTGCCGCTCAATATTACAAAATCATTTAGTTTAACATTACTGGTAGTTGGTAATGATACGGCGATATTTTTTGACTCTCTGCTTTTTAAAGTAACTAATTGATCGGAGATGGAAATAATTTGGCCCCAAAGATAAGTTTTAAGTTCTGGTTGGTTAGTTGGTAGTAATATAATTTTTTTGGCAGTCATTACTCCAGTTTCGTCAATATCCCCTAAAGCTGCCAGGTAATCCTCTTCAGCAATGCTTTTTTGGGAGAATTTGGAATTTTTCCCCACTTTGCTTTCAAAGGTAGTATCTTGGTTGATGCTGATTATTTTTGGTCCTGATCCAACTGCTAATGTTGCCGATTGGGCTGATTTGGTTTTTACCTTCCCCACATAAGCTTTATCCTTTAATTTTCGGTTAACCTCCTTTTTTAATTTGGCAGCTTTGGAAGCAATCTCTCTTTTTAACTCCTCAAGCTTAATCTTGATATCAGCAGAAGGGGTGGAATCTAAAGCATAAGCAGAGATAGGTAAATGTAAAATGTAAAATGTAAATATCAAAATGACAATGTAAAATGTAAAATTTTTAATTTTTGATATGTATTTTTGATCTTGCATTAAAGTTTCTCCTTTGAATAATATACGTTTCTCCGGACAGATCTTGAGTCGCCGCCACTATCAAAAACAACTGCAGAAATATTATTTAGTCCTTCATCTAAATTTAAAACAGTAGAAAATGACCCATCCGGTTTTGACTTAATCACTAAATCATCTGAGTCAGTGGAAATTAACACATCTGAGAAAGGAGCAGTTTTACCGGAAATTAGAATAGATGATTGAAAAGTTAAGGTGTCATCATCGGGTTGATCTAAATTCAAGATTAAACTTTTGAGAGGAGAAGTAACCGGTCCATTCAAAAATAGTTGTTTTGGTTTTTGATACTGGATGTTTAATATGTAGTAAAGCCCAAAAAGGAAAAGTAAGCCTGTTGCTAAAATGAGGCTAATAGAAAAGGTAAAGTGCTTGGCGGACAATTTTTTGCTCAATTTCATTTAAAAAACATTTTAACATAAATCTTTGAGGGATTGTTTGTAAAATAAATTTCTGATAGGATTTTGCATATGGATATTTATTGGTATGGTCAGGCTTGTTTTAGATTAAAGGGTAAAAAGACATCTGTAATAATTGATCCTTATGACCCGCAATTTACCGCTCTGAAACTGCCAAAAGATTTAGTCTCAGAGATTATTTTAGTTACCCATGACCATAAAGACCATAATTATTCTCGAGCAGTTTCCAATCCGCAAGGAGAAAAGGCAGTGGAATTTAACCAGCCGGGGGAATATGAAGTTGCCGGAGTAGTTATCACTGCTATTTCTTCTTTTCATGATAACTCTAACGGCTCTGAGAGAGGGAAAAATAATATTTTTCATCTCAGTATTGATAATTTAAACATAGTGCATTTGGGGGATTTAGGACAATCCAAGTTGACGGAGGAACAAGTTGTTCAAATTGGACAGACAGATATTTTGCTAATTCCGGTGGGAGGAATTTATACAATTGATGCTAAAGTAGCTTCGGATATAGTTTCCCAACTGGAGCCAAAAATTATTATCCCCATGCATTACAAAATTGAAGGATTAAAGTTTGACCTGGAAAGTGTTGATCATTTTTTGAAAGAAATGGGGGCAGAAGGGGTTATACCTCAACCCAAGCTTTCAATTACTAAGGAGAAATTGCCGGATGAACCACAGATGATTTTGCTTGCAAAATCATCCTGACAACTAATTAATATGGCTAGTCCAGTAAATAAACTACCTCCGCAAAATATAGAAGCAGAGCAATCCCTTTTGGGATCACTTTTGATTGACAAAGATGCCATTGTGCGGATTTCCGAAATTTTACGGCCTGATAATTTTTACCGCTTTGAACAGCACGGTCCAATATATGAAGCGGTGCAAAAACTTTTTGAAAAGCGTGAGCCAATTGATTTAATAACTATCAGCGATGAGTTAAAAAAAAGGGGTGTTTATGATAAAGTCGGCGGATCAGCCTATTTAACAACTTTAGTTAACATTGTACCGACTTCAGCACATATTGAACATTATGCCAAAATTATTAAAGAGCATGCTGTCAGAAGAAGGTTGATTATCCAGGCCACTCAACTGATCCAAAAATCTTATGATGAATCGGAAGAAGTTAACGAGTTGTTGGAAAGCGCGGAAACAGGTATTTTTGCCATATCGCAAGAACATATTGCCCGCGATTTCTTGCCTATCAAAGACGCTCTGACTGAGTCTTTTGACCGCCTGGATGAACTGCAAAAATCTTCCGGGAAATTGCGGGGCGTACCTACAGGTTTTAGAGATTTGGATGTTAAATTGGCTGGAATGCAAAACTCTAATTTAATAATTTTAGCTTCCCGCCCGGGCCAGGGGAAAACCAGCATGGCTTTAAACATTGCCCAATATGTGGCAGTTTCAGCAGGACTTCCGGTGGGGATTTTCTCTTTGGAAATGAGCCAGGAAGAGTTGGTGGACAGATTGTTGGTGGGCCAGGCAGACATAGATGCCTGGAAGTTAAAAACCGGAAGACTTGCTGAGAGTGATTTTGATAAACTATCTTTGGCAATGGGGGAGCTGGCTGAGGCACCCATTTTTATTGATGATACCCCGGGCAATGCTATTTCAGAGATGAGGACAAAAGCCAGAAGGTTACAAATAGAACATGGATTGAAATTGCTGATTGTTGATTATTTACAGTTGATAAAGGGAAGAAATTTGGAAAATAGGGTGCAGGAAGTTTCGGAAATTTCCCAGTCTCTTAAAAATTTGGCCAGGGAATTAAAAATTCCGGTTTTGGCCATCTCGCAATTATCCAGGGCAGTTGAGCAAAGAGGGACCAGAAGGCCACAACTTGCGGATTTACGGGAATCAGGGGCAATAGAACAGGATGCGGATGTGGTGATGTTTATTTACCGGGAAGATCTGGAACGCCCGGAACAAGTCACATTGGATATTCAAAAGCATAGAAACGGACCAACCGGGGAGATACAACTGGTTTTCAGGGCAGACAGAACCAAGTTTTACGGCCTGGAAAAAGCCAGAAGTAAGCCAGCTGAGAAAACCGAAAGCAAAGAATTATCGTAAAATGCCTCAACTGCTTTTTTAAAATCCGAAAGTGTTAAATTATTAACTATTTTAAGATCTGCCTTGGAACCCAAACCAGATATTAAGCTTTCAGCTTTTGATTTTTCTTCTTCTAAAAATTGGGCATAAGTTAAACCGACCTCACCCACTTTTTCCGAACGTTTATTTAATCTTTCATATCTAAGTTTCTGATCGGCTGTAATATAGATCAGCAAACTGTTTTGCATTTCTTTAACTAATTTATACTCTGTTTTTCTTCTGATGCCGTCGAAAATAATAATATCTGATGTATCCCCTTCAATGGAAAATCTGGCGGCATTAGCTAAAGCCTGGCTGCCAAATGCGTCATTCATTACCAAAGACAGT
Source organism: Candidatus Daviesbacteria bacterium (assembly GCA_016198275.1). Classification (GTDB taxonomy): domain Bacteria; phylum Patescibacteriota; class Microgenomatia; order Daviesbacterales; family UBA10151; genus JACQIX01. The sequence continues at coordinate 6,601 of JACQIX010000034.1, forward strand.
TTTTGTAAATTAGCCCGGGTAATGGGAATGTCCCAAACCATTAAAGTTTGGGATAAAATATCCGAAAACCTGACCTGGCGGATATTAAGTCTGGGGGAAATCAATTTGATAAAGTTCACAAAGGTTTGTTTTCCAGAACCTTTTTCCCCAATAAGACCAATTACAAATTTCATGGTGCCGAGGGAGGGAGTCGGACCCTCATGAGCTTTAGGCTCAAAGGTTTTTGAGACCTTCGCGTCTGCCATTCCGCCACCTCGGCGCAAATAGCATTATATCAATTAAACTGTAATAAGACTAGGTTAAAACGGAACCTATAGGTAGACAATAATAATGCATTCATGTATAAATTAGAATTATGAAAAATAGACATAGACTTACTGATTATGTTAACCCTCAGAGATATAAGATTTTGCTCAGGCCAAGTTTTGAAGACTTTACCTTTTGGGGTGAGGAGACAATTTATCTAAGTTTAGAAAAAACCACAAAAGAAATTGTTCTTCATGCCGTTGATTTGGAAATAGAAACTGCCGAGTTTGTACATAATAAAGAAACTTTAGCTGCAAAGATTTCATATGACAAAAAATCAGAAACAGTAAGCTTTACTTTCCCCAAAAAACTGGAAAAGGGAAAAGGAGAAATTAAACTGACTTTCAGAGGTATATTAAATGACAAAATGAGGGGGTTTTATAGAAGCAAATATCTTCATCAAGGTAAAGAACAACACTTGGCCACTACTCAGTTTGAATCAACAGATGCCAGGCGTGCTTTTCCCTGTTTCGATGAGCCTAATAAAAAAGCTGTTTTTGAGGTGACTTTAATGGTTCACCCTCTAAAAGTAGCCATATCTAATACCATTGAATCTAACATTTCGGAACATGAGAGTGGTTATAAATTAGTGGAATTTGCCCCTACCCCCAAAATGAGTACTTATCTTTTGGCTTTTATTGTAGGTGATTTTGAATACATTGAGGGCCGGAGCAAAAATAATAAATTGGTTAGAGTATTTACCACCCCGGGCAAAAAAGAACAAGCTAGGTTTGCTTTGGATGTGTCTATTAAATGCCTGGATTTTTATGAGAATTATTTTGGCATAGATTATCCTTTGCCTGTTTTGGATTTAATTGCCATCCCTGATTTTGCCTCCGGGGCTATGGAAAATTGGGGGGCGGTGACTTATCGGGAATCAACCCTTTTAATAGATGAAAATAAGTCATCTTCTGCCAATAAACAATGGGTAGCTTTGGTGATTGCTCATGAACTGGCTCATATGTGGTTTGGCAATTTGGTAACCATGGAATGGTGGACCCATCTTTGGTTAAATGAGGGCTTTGCTTCTTTTGCGGAATATCTAGCCATAGACCACCTGTTTCCTGATTGGGATATTTGGACCCAATTTGTAGCAACTGAAATGGGTACAGCATACCAACTGGACAGTTTAAAAAATACCCACCCTATTGAAGTTGATGTGGGGCATCCTGCAGAGATCTCTGAAATATTTGATAAAGTTTCTTATTCCAAAGGAGCTTCAATTTTGAGAATGCTTCATGAGTATTTAGGAGCCAAAGTTTTCCAAAAGGGTTTACGCCATTATTTAAAAAAACACGCCTATGCAAATGCCCAAACTGAGGATTTATGGAGGGCTTTATCGGAAGTTTCCGGTAAAAATGTGGGCAAGGTGATGAAAAACTGGACCTCAAAAGCTGGCCACCCGGTAGTTAGGGTACAGCAGGCTCCCAAAGGGGAGAGGAACAGGTCTTCGGCTCTGAGGCTCAGGCTCGAAGAGTTGCAGCTAACACAGAGCAGGTTTTATTCTAGTCCAATATCAAAGCTAGAAAGTAAAGAAAAAACAGTGTGGAATATCCCTATTAAAGTAGCTTCTCATAATGAAGATGATGTTATTTTGATGGATAAAAATTCCATGATTATAAATCAGCCTAAAGATGGTGGTCAGTGGATTAAATTAAATGCAGGGGAAGTCAGCTATTTCAGGGTGGATTACCCCTATCCTTTGCTAAAAGGATTGGAGGAGGCTGTTAAAAGCAAAAGATTGCCTGCTCCCGACAGAATAGGTTTAATCAGGGATGCTTTTGATCTGGCTCAAGCCGGACAAAGTCCAACTACCCTGGCGCTGGAGTTGGCACTAAGCTACCAAAACGAAACAGATTATACTGTTTGGGCTGTATTAACAGAACATTTTGCGAAGTTAGATTCTCTGCTGGCCTATGAACCTTTTTATGAAGACTTTAAAAAATATGGCAGGGAAATTTATAGGGAAATTGCCCAAAAAATGGGATGGGATAAAAGGGGAGATGAAAAACATACTGATTCACTTTTAAGAAGTCTGGTTTTAAATACTCTGGGGGGTTTTGGCGATCAAGAAACCATTAAAAAGGCCAAAGAATTATTCTTCTTACACCACATAGATCCTGACTTGCGTGGTGTAGTCTATAACTTAGTTGCAGAAAATTGCGGAGTTAAGGAGTTAAATATCATGATCAAAAAGTATAAAGAGGAAGAAAACCAGCAGGAGAAAGATAGGATTGGTAGAGCATTGGGTAAGTTTAAATCAAAAACCTTGCTGGAAAAAACTTTAGAATTTTCCATTTCAAAAGATGTAAGATTTCAAAATACCTTGGGAATTATAGCTTCAGTTTGGCACAATCCAAAAGGTAGGTATTTGGCCTGGGAATTTGTGAAAGGTAATTGGAAACTGTTAAAAGAAAGATACGCGGGAGGGCATTACTTTACCAGGGTTTTTGTTCCGGCAGGAGAATTTACAAAAATATCTGATGCCAAAGATATAGAGAAGTTTGTTGCAAAAAATCCTGTTCCTGAGGCAAAAAGAACAATAGCTCAAACATTGGAGCAAATTTATTCCAATATAGAGTGGTTAAAAAGGGACAGGGAAAGGATTGAGAAATTTCTTCAAAAATCCTAGGTGTTATCATATTATGTTAAATGTAACTGATTTAAGGAACGGCACTTTTTTTAAAGAAGGAAGTAACATTTTGCAGGTTTTAAATTATGAACATGTCAAAATGGGCAGGGGAAGCGGTACTATTAAAGTTAAGGTTAGAAATATCAAAACAGGCTCGGTTACCGAGAAATCTTTTATTACCGGAGCCAGGGTGGATGAGGCAGATGTCAGCAAGAAAAAAGCTCAATTCCTTTACTCAGACGGGGATAATTTTAACTTCATGGATCCGGTTTCCTTTGAACAATTTGTCGTTTATTCCCAAGTTATTGGTGAAAATAGCAAATATTTAAAAGATGGTTTGGAGGTAACACTGGTGGTATCAGGAGGGGAAGTTTTGGGGTTGGAATTGCCTATGAGTTTAATTTATACTGTTTCTGAGACAGGTCCTTCTGAAAAAGGCAATACTGTCTCTAATGTTTACAAAGAAGCAACCTTGGATAATGGATTAGTGGTTAAGGTGCCTATGTTTATGAATGTTGGGGAAAAGGTGAAGGTAGATACAAGAAGTGGTGAGTATGTAGAACGCGTTAAGTGATTCATGTATAATCAAGTCTATGAGTAAAAAAATTACTAAGGCCCTCATTCCCGCAGCAGGATTCGGGACCCGTTTTCTCCCCCAAACTAAGGCCATGCCTAAAGAAATGTTGCCGATTGTGGACAAACCAGTTATTCAATACGTAGTGGAAGAAGTAGTTGCTTCCGGGATAGACAACATTATTATAGTAACCGGTGCCACCAAGCGGGCAATTGAGGATCACTTTGATGCGCCAAATGAGGATCTGGTGCAAAATTTGATTAATGGTAAAAAAGCCCAGGTACTAAATAAAATTAAGCGGATTTCCGATATGGCCAATTTTATTTACATCCGCCAAAAAGGTTTGTACGGCAATGGTACGCCGGTTCTTTGCGGGGAAGCGGTGATTGAGGATGAACCTTTTGCAGTAGTTTGGGGTGATGAGTTTATTTATGCCAATCCACCCAGGCTTTCTCAAATGATTAATGTTTTTGAAAAATACGGCGGGATGGTCATTTCCGGAGTCAAGATTGAGAAAAGGCAGGATCTAAGCCGTTATGGTATTGCTGATTTAGAAAAGGTAGAAGGCAATGTTTACAAAATCAAACAGATTGTGGAAAAGCCTGATCCTGATTCTGCCCCTTCGGATATAGCTACTCATGGTGCCTATATTCTGCCACCGGAAATTTTTGCAGCTTTAAAGAAACTTACTCCCGGCCAGGGGGGAGAAATTTGGCTGGTTGATGCCATCAATCTACTAAAGAAAGAAGGAATTCCTCTTTATGCGGTGGTGGTGGAGAATGGCAAATATTATGATACAGGCAATAAGTTGGAATACTTAAAAACTGTTGTGGAACTGGCACAAACTCATCCTGAAATAGGCAAAGAATTCACCAATTACCTTAAGGGATTGGTATTTTAGTGAATAGTTCTTAATACTAAAACTAAGCCGGTGACCGTTGCAGCCTGAGTTAAAATTCCCCAGGGAAGACGGGCTTTACCTTGCAGCGCGTGCTGAACTCTGTAGAAAGCAGAAAAAGGGAAGAAATTCCAATTAAACAGCAAATAGGGCATAAAGAGTATATCCCAAGCTTCAGACATGAATACTGCTAGTGCCAAATACAGAGGATCAACCATTTTGCCAAACAGCAGGAAAACTAACACAACTCCCAAAAGTAGATCTAAGGAAGCTTGAATGAATAACATAATCTTGGATTTTTTCTTCCAACCCGTACCTAGATCCCAATGCGGAATCATGTCCAAAAACGGGTGGGAGAGGGCGGCCAAAGAAATCCCCATAGCCGGGTTATCGGGAAAGGCTGCTGCCAGGCTGCCGCCTATCAATGCATGTGCAGTTGCTGTCATCGTGTTCTATCAGTCTATCATGTTTTGTCAATTTGATGTACTGGCAGACCACATAGGTAACACTTGAAAGAAGTTTTTCTGAGCATACTCTAAAGGAGTTAAATTAGCAAGGGCTTCATGAGGTCTGTAGGAGTTGTATTTAACAAGCCAGGTAGTGAGATCCAGATTTGCCTCGAG
>JACQIX010000006.1 GCA_016198275.1 Candidatus Daviesbacteria bacterium
CACTTAGACCACCCACCTTTAGATTTAGTACAGTGATAAAAGGTATATTCAACAGTTCTATTAGTACGTGGGTAGTGTTTAGTTTTAGATTCTGCGGTGATCCTTAAATCTTTGCAATCAAAACAATAAAAATTGAGTTTCTTATAAGGAAATTTGTCATTTAATTCTTTTGTACTATGAGTATGTCCTTTTTCTTTTGATCTACTGCGTGCTTTATGAACTTCTAAATAACTTAAGAGTGGGGGATGATTTGCCTTATATTTTTTACCTCTCCACAGAAACTCCCCTAAATAAAAGTCATTAAAAATAATCTTTCTAACCTCTTCTGGGGATACCTTGCCATTTAATTTGCCTATTAATCCTTGCCCATAAAGTTTGTCGGCAATATCTTGGTAGGAGGAGCCCTGATTATACCAAGAGGGAATTTGGCGAACGTAAGGAGCAAAATCTTCATCAACTTCAATAATCCTATCAGGCTTCTCATCTGTACCAATATTGACGTTTTTGTAGCCTATGGGGGCTTTTCCAGGCCACCAACCTCTAGCTGCTTTCTCATCTAGGGCTCTCATAGATTTACGCCTAGAAGCTATTTCAAAACCCACTTAAGGCAAATCATGATACAGGCAAGCTGAAAGAAGGCATGGTAGATATGGGAATAATGCTCATATCTGGTAGTAACTCTTCTGAAGTTACCAATCCATGAAATGCTTCTCTCAACAATCCATCTGGTAGAGTAGAATGGTTTAATCTCTTGGTTGTATTTAGGCTCATCCTTTTGTCCCTTCTTTCTTCTTTTAGGGATATATGGAGTAATTCCTCTTGATCTTAACTCATCTCTAACCCATCTAGCATCATAACCCCTATCAGCTATGAGTATTTTGGTCTTTTTGATTGGATGGTTAGGCCTTTTCTCAATGGATATAGTATCTAAGGTGGGAAAGATGAGGTTGTATTCAGAAGTTGAAGCAGAGGAAAGTATTCCTGTGAGTGGTATCCCTTGACCATCTGTTGCCAGCATTATTTTAGTGCCTTTGCCTTTCTTCGTCGGACCAACAAAGTTCCCCCTTTTTTGACAGGAGCAAAGGTTCCGTCCACCATGCCTACCGAGAGCATTAATTTATCTTCTCTGGATAATGTAGCAAGAAGGCTTTTCCAGATCCTTTTCCAGGTTCCATCCTCCTCCCATCTTTTTAATCTTCTCCAGCAAGTGGCATATGAGCCATACTTACCAGGAAGTTCACTCCATTGTGCTCCTGTTTTAAGTATCCAAAGAATACCTTCCAGGGTTTTCTTGTCATCTGCTCTGGGTCTTCCTCCTTTAGTTTGATCCTGTTTTGGCAACAGAGGAGAGACAACCACCCACTGTTTATCAGTGAGTGTAACCATAATACCTTTAGTTTACCAGATAATCAGGAGGTTTTGAAATGGGCTCTAGAAGGAAAAGGCGCTAAAATATCAGTATCAGATAAAGCTTCACCTTGGCAGAATGGTTACCAGGAATCATTCTTTGGCAAGTTTAAAGATGAAGCTGGTGATTTAAACAGGTTTGAAACTGTAGGACAGTTAATTGAAGAGGTTTACAGTCAGATTCATTACTACAATTTTGAAAGGATCCACACTGTATTAAAGATGCCACCTGCTGTTTATGCTAAACAGTTCTCATAGAAGCTTGTCGGAGAAAATGGGTACTTGACAATACGGAGCTATACATTTAAACATTAGACTCAATGAGGGAGCTAAAATCGCCGAGATTCAAATTCTAACACCTGAACAATTAAAAATAGCAGAACAAACTAGAGACGATTACCTAAAAAGACAAGAACTATTATTTCCAAGGCCATTTTAATTATTATATTTCTAATTGTTGCAAAGTTTTGTATTTGTATACTAAACTGCATAATATGGAAATATCCAATGCCAAAGTGGCTAGAATACTCAGGAACGTTGCTGCTGCATACACGATCAATAAAATTGGCAATATTTTTCAAATCCGCGCCTACGAAAATGCCGCAGATTCTATTGAACACTTAACTTCTGAAATTGAAGATCTTTGGAGGGAAGGTAAACTAAATGAAGTCCCGGCTTTAGGGGAAAAAATCCAGGGATATTTGGATGAGCTGTTTAAAAAAGGTGCAGTTAAACACTTCAGTGATATAGAAAAGGGGATACCCGGGGTTATTTTTGATCTTTTGGATATTCCCGGGATTGGCCCGAAAACAGCTCAAAAAATAGCAGAGCTTGGAGTTAGAGATTTGGAAGATTTAAAGAAAAAACTTAAAGATGGGGAATTAGTCAGTAAAGGATTTTCTTCTAAAATTGCCCAAAATATTTTGTCAGGTTTGCGTCAGTTAAGTCAGCAAGGTCATAGGATGCTTCTTCCTTATGCTGCAAACCAAGCAGATAAGATTTTAAGTTATTTAAAAAAGGGCCCCAAGGTAGTTAAGGCTCATCCTTTAGGTTCTTTACGCAGGATGGTGGTTACAGTGAGAGATTTGGATTTTTCTGTCAGCTCTGAAAGCCCCAAAAAGGTAGTGGACTACTTTTGTCAGATGAGTGCAATCAAAAGAGTAGTTGATAGAGGAGAGAATAAGGCCACAGTGATTTTAACCAGCGGAATACAAGTTGACCTGCTGGTTGGGCAGCCGCAGTCTTATGGCGCACTTTTGCAGCACTTCACAGGCTCAAAGGCTCACAATATTAAATTAAGAACATTGGCTAGGGAAAAGGGGTATTCTTTATCAGAATATGGGGTTAAAAGTATGGGAAGTAGGAAAATAGAATATGGAAAACTCATAAAAACGGAAACAGAGGAAGAATTTTATAAGTTACTTAAGATGGAGGTACCCCCTCCTGAGATCAGAGAGGACAATGGAGAAATAGAGGCTGCTTTGGAGCATAAACTGCCAAATTTGGTGGAATTTGAAGATATTAAAGGAGATTTACACCTTCATTCAAATTATCCAATTACCAGACCATCTCACTCTCCCGGAGCCGACTCAATAGAAAGTATCATTCAAAGAGGAAAAGAACTGGGATATAATTTTATAGGAATATCTGACCATTCCCCCAGTTTTAATCTTTCAAAAGATCAAATTATGCGCTCTATAAATAAGAGGACAAAATTTATTCAAAAATTAAAAAAGAGTACAAAAAGTATTCAAATACTAAATGGGCTGGAAATAGATATTTTAGGAAATGGAAGTTTAAGTGTTCCTGGTGAAATATTGGCCACATTAGATTATTGTATAGCCGGGATCCACTCCGGTCATGGAAACGACAAAGAAGTTATTACCAAAAGGTTAATTTCAGCTTTGGAGAGCCCGCATGTGGATATTATTTCCCACCCCACCAATAGGTTGCTTAATGAAAGAAAGTCATCTGAGGCTGATTGGGATCAAATCTTTAAATTAGCTGCTAAAAACAATAAACTACTAGAGATAAATGCTTTTCCCAATAGGTTGGATTTGAGGGATGATCTGGTAAGAAGCGCTTTGAAATATGGAGTAAAATTTATTATTAATACCGATGCTCACCAGTTGAGTCAAATGGACAATATGTTGTTTGGGGTGGCAGTGGCAAAAAGAGGTTGGGCTTCAAAGCAGGATATTGTTAATACTTGGGACTGGACAAAGATTGCGAATTGGTTTAGTATTAAAACGTGATTACTTATATTGTTATTGGAGTTATAGTGATCTTGGCTTTGTGGTTTTTTACAACCTACAACAGCTTAGTCACCTTAAGAAATAGAGTCCGGGAAGCTTGGTCCCAAATTGATGTACAGCTTAAAAGACGTTCTTCACTGATCCCCAATTTAGTTGAAGCTGTTAAAGGCTATGCCAAACACGAGAAAGGTGTTTTGGAAGAGGTAACAAAAGCCAGAACAGCCTTGATGGGAGCCAAGAACCCGGGAGAAGCTGCCAGTGCAAATAATATGCTGACAGGAGCTTTAAAGTCTTTATTTGCTGTGGCAGAGAACTATCCACAGCTTCGGGCATCGGAAAATTTTAAGCAGCTCCAGGAAGAAATATCAGATACTGAAACAAAAGTGGCTGCTTCGCGTCAATTTTACAACACCAATGTTTTAGATTTAAACAATTCACTGGAAACCATTCCGTCTGCCTGGGTAGGGCAAATGTTTGGTTTCCAAAAAGAAGAATTCTTCAAAGCCTCAGAAGTTGAAAAGAAAGATATAGAAGTAAAATTCTAATCACATTTGTGCTATAATCTTTAGCTATTATGGCAACTGTTAATACTGCTTGGGATCAGGTTTCCGGGAATATTTTTAAGACATGGCTGATCATGTTTTTATTTTCTCTTTTTACGGTTGGCGTGGTTTATGTTTTAGCTGCCGGCTTTGGGTATAGAGAAGCAGGTTCTTTAAGCATCTTGGGAATGGCATTAATTTTGGCCGGCATAATGAACTTCGCATCATACTTTTGGTCAGATAAAATAGTCTTAGGAATTTCCGGAGCAAAACCAATTCAGAAAAAAGATCACGCTGATGTTTATAGACTAGTGGAAAATCTTTGTATAGCAGCAGGGTTACCTAGCCCAAAAATTTATATGATTGAAGATACTGCAACCAATGCTTTCGCAACGGGAAGGGATCCTAAACATGCGGTTATCTGTTTTACTTCTGGAATTTTGAACAAGTTGAGTAAACAGGAATTGGAAGGGGTGACAGCTCATGAGCTCTCTCATATTGGCAATAGAGATACGTTACTTATGAGTGTGGTATCAATTTTGGTAGGAACAATTGCCCTTCTTTCCGACTGGTTTATGAGGATGATGTGGTTTGGGGGACGGGGAGGAAGTGACAGGGATAGAGGCAATGCCATTTTTTTAGTTATTGCGATTATTGCCGCTATTTTGGCTCCGATTGTGGCTACTTTAATTCAGCTGGCAGTTTCTCGAAGAAGAGAGCTTTTGGCAGATGCTTCGGGAGTTTTATTAACCCGCTATCCGGCAGGTTTAATAAATGCCCTGCTTAAAATTTCTTCGGATAAAGAACCTTTAGAAGCTGCTAACAGAGGGACGGCTCACCTTTATATTATTAATCCATTAAAAGGCAGGGATGCTGCCGGCTGGTTTGCCGGGTTATTTAATACTCATCCGTCAATAGATACCCGAATCAAAGCCTTACGCGAAATGGAAGGCATTGGGGTTTAATGAAGTTAACTCCCCGTCAGGTTAAACGCGTGGCCGGATTAGCTAACTTGTTACTTAACCCTGAGGAAGAAAAAAGATACTGTGAACAACTTTCAAAAATCCTCAAGTTTATAGAGCAATTAAATCAAGCTGAAACATCAAATATAGAGCCAACATTTAATACCTCCGGCCGAAATAATGTGACCAGGGAAGATCTGGTTGACTCTTGTTTTAGTCAAAAAGAAGCATTACAGAATGCTCTCAAAAAAAATAAAGGATTTTTTGTAACTAAGCGAATAATTGGTAATGACTAATTATTAAATAATATGGATATCACAAAATTTACATTAATTGAAACTATAAGGGGGCTAAAGGAAAAGCAATTTTCTCAAGAAGAATTGAAGAATGCTTATTTGAGTAGAATAAATACTCTAAATCCGAAGCTAAACATTTTTTTAGTAATAAAAAAAAATAACACCGGTATTCCTGCGGGAATAAAAGATGTTATTTTAACTAAAGGTATCAAAACAACAGCAGGAAGTAAAATATTGAGTAATTATATTCCCCCATATAATGCTACGGCTGTGGAAAAGTTGTTAAATCAAGGAATAAGCATTATAGGTAAAACTAATTGTGATGAGTTTGCCATGGGAGGTTCCGGCGAGAATTCTGCATATCAGCCAACTAAAAACCCTTGGGATTTAACTAAAGTAACAGGGGGATCTTCTTCAGGTTCAGCTGCTTGCGTGGCTGCTGACTTGGCTGTTTTTGCTCTGGGGTCAGATACAGGGGGGTCAATCCGCCAGCCATCCTCTCTTTGTGGTGTAATAGGGTTGAAACCAACATACGGCAGGGTATCCAGGTATGGGTTGATTGCCATGGCTTCATCCTTGGATCAAATTGGGCCAATTACAAAATCAGTTGAAGATGCGGCTTTAGTGCTTGAGTGGATCAGCGGTCCTGATTTATATGATTCAAATTGCCCCAATGAAAAGTTTACGATGCAACCTTCCAGGTTGAAGGCCGGAATTAAGGGGTTAAAAATAGGGATACCTAAGGAATACTTTGGAAAAGGGTTGGATTCTAAAGTGAAGGAGGTAGTGGAGAGGGCAATTAAAAAATTAGAAGAACTGGGAGGCAAAATTGTTGAGGTAAGTTTGCCTAATAGTAAATATGCCTTAGCTGCCTACTATATCATTGTTTCTTCAGAAGTATCTTCAAATATGGCAAGATTTGATGGGATTAGGTTTGGATCTAACAGAGGAAATTTTGGAGCAGAGGTAAAAAGAAGAATAATGCTGGGAACTTTTGCTCTTTCAGCTGGTTTCTGGGATGAGTATTATTCTAAAGCTGCCAAAGTAAGAACATTAATAAAACAAGATTTTGAAAAAGCCTTTGAGAAGGCAGACGTAATAGTTGGTCCTGTTTCACCCACAACTGCATGGGATTTAGGAGACAAAGTAGGTGATCCGTTAAAAATGTACCTGGCGGATATTTATACCATTTCTGCCAATTTGGCTGGCATCCCCGGGTTATCAGTTCCTTGCGGATTTTCCGAAGGGTTACCAGTAGGATTGCAAATTCTAGGGAAGGAGTGGAATGAGGGGATAGTTTTAAAGGTAGGTTATGCCTATGAGCAGGCAACTAAGCGGCAATTAAAAAAGCCGGATTTAAAATTTTAAGATTATGAATAATTACGAGCCAGTTATAGGGTTGGAAGTTCATGTTGAATTAAATACCAATTCCAAGATGTTTTGTAAATGCTCCGCTGATTATTTTGGTAAAGAGCCTAATACTCATACATGCTCGGTTTGTTTGGGACTGCCGGGTGCTTTACCTTATATAAACAATAAGGCAATAGATTACTGTCTTAAGATTGGCCTGGTACTCAATTGCCAAATTGCCCAAAAATCCCTGTTTGAGCGGAAAAATTATTTTTACCCGGATCTCCCGAAAGGTTACCAGATTTCCCAATATAGATGGCCGCTTTGCATAAATGGTTGGATTGAGGTAGAAGGAAAAGAGGGGATTAAAAGAATTAGGATAAATAGGGTTCATCAGGAAGAAGATACTGGGAAAATGACTCACAGCAATAATGAGACACTTGTGGATTTTAATAGATCAGGGGTTCCTTTGGTAGAAATTGTGACTGAACCGGATTTTACAGACGTTGCAGAAATAAGAGATTATGCCAAAAAGCTGCAGCAGTGTTTCCGGTATTTAGGGGTTTCTAATGCTGATATGGAACGGGGAGATATGCGGCTTGAAGCGAATGTTTCAATCAGGGTAAAGGGGGAAAAGTTACCTAATTACAGGGTTGAGTTAAAAAATATTAACTCTTTTAGGTTTATGGTATCCGCCGTAGAATACGAGATTAAAAGGCAGATTAAGGAAATTGAAGCTGGTAGGATCATAAATCAGGAGACTAGAGGTTGGAATGAGGATAAAAAGTGTTCATATTTACAAAGGAGTAAGGAAAAGGCTCACGATTACCGCTATTTTCCCGAACCTGATTTACCGGAGTTAATAATAGATAGGAATAGAATAGAAGGAATAAAAAAATCCCTACCAGAATTACCTTGGGAAAAAGGCAGGAGGTTTGAGCAGGCGGGTGTAAAAAAAGCAGATGCCCGAATCCTCTCAGAAGATAAAGGTTTGGCAGAATTTTTCGAAAATACCTTAAAACATGGTCAAAAATATCAAGTTATTAATGCCCAGGATATAGCAAATTATATTATTAACAAAAAAGTAGATATCAATTTAATATTACCAACTCAAATCATTGAAGAAATCAGGGATAAAAAAGTTGGAGTAATTACCGATTTAGGGAATCTTCAAAAAATGGCAAAAAAAGCACTCATAGAAAATCCCGAAAGTGTAAATGATTATAAAAAAGGGAAGGTTGCGGCAATGCAAGTATTAATTGGAGCGGTTATGAGGTTATCAGGCGGTAAAGCTGATGCAGAAAAAACCAAAGAAATTTTGAAAAAATTGCTTTAGAAGTAAATTTATTAAAACTAAATTATGGCACGATTCGTTCATCTTCATGGTCATACTGAATACTCCCTTTTGGATGGTTTATCCAAAATTGGACAGCTGGTCACGACAGCCAAGGAATTGGATATGGAAGCTATAGCCATTACTGACCATGGCAGCATGTATGGAGCAATAGAATTTTATAAAGCCTGTAAAGAAGCAGGGATTAAACCAATCATTGGAGTAGAAATGTATGTTGCCAAAAGGTCTCATACTGACAAAGAAGGAAAACTGGACCAGGAGCCATATCATCTTACGGTTTTGGCTAAAAATTATCAAGGTTACCTAAATTTAATCAAGCTGACTACTATTGCTCACTGCCAAGGATATTATTACCGCCCCAGGGTGGATAAAATTTTGCTTAAAGAATTTAGCAAAGGGTTGATTGCACTTTCCGGTTGTCCATCAGGCGAGTTTGTTAAATCTTTAGAAAATAATAGTTTGGAAAAAGCTAAAAAAGTAATAGAAAGCTATCAAGAAATATTTGGAGAAAATTTTTTTATTGAACTGCAAAGCCACCCTTATCAAGAAAGTTTGGATCTATCTTCAGATGAGATTATTAGGCAAGATATGCAAAAGTTGTTGGATTTACAAAAGAAAACCAAGCAGGCTTCAATTGAGTTGTCAGCCAAAATGGGGGTAAAAATTGTTGCTACAAATGATTTTCATTATATAAAAAAAGAGGATGCGGAGGCTCAAGATGCACTTTTGTGTATTCAAACTGGTAAATTTTTATCAGAGACAAAAAGACTTAGGATGATAGATACTCCTGACTACTATCTAAAATCTGCTGAAGAGATGTTGGAAAACTTTGCAGATACACCGGAAGCTTTGGAAAATACCGTCCAAATTGCCGATATGGTAGACATAGAAATTCCTTTGGGAGTGGTTAGATTCCCGGTTTTTAAAACACCTAGATTAACCTCAATGGAGTATCTAAGAGAGCTGACTTATGAAAGGGCAAAGAGTAAATTTAATTTGACAAATCAAATTAAAGAAAGGCTGGAGTATGAACTTTCGGTAATAGAAAAGACAAAATATGCAGATTATTTTTTGGTAGTGGCTGATTTTATGGAGTGGGCTCACTTAAGGGGTATAATTACCAATACCAGAGGTTCCGCAGCCGGGTCCTTGGTTTTATATTGTTTGGGTGTAACCAATCTTAATCCGCTAGATTACCTGTTGCCGTTTGAACGGTTTCTAACAATAGACCGGCCGACACTGCCGGATATTGATGCTGATATTGCTGATGATAGAAGGGATGAGGTGATTGATTATGTCATGGGTAAATATGGCGAAGACAGGGTTTCGCATATTGTGACTTTTGGAACAATGATGGGTAGAGCTGCTATTAGAGACGTAGGCCGGGTAATGGGGATACCTTACGGGGAAGTTGATAGGATTGCCAAACTGATTCCTCCTCCTCACCAGGGTTTTCATAAAAGTTTACCGGAAGCAATAAAAGAAGTGCCGGAACTATCGGATTTATACAAGAATAATCTTGGGGTTAAGAAATTGCTGGATTTGGCGATTAAAATTGAAGGTACTGTCAGGCATGCTTCAGTACATGCAGCCGGAGTGGTGATTGCTCCGGACGATATCACCAACTTTACCCCCCTGCAGAGGGAATCTAATGGGGAAAGACTGGTTTCTCAATATGATATGTCTGCGGTTGAGGATGTGGGTTTGGTGAAGATGGATCTTTTGGGAATTAGGAATTTGGCCATTTTGGGAAAGGCTGTGGAGTTTGTTAAGGAAAACAGAGAAATTGCCGTTGATTTAGATAAAATTCCTTTGGATTTTAAAGGGGCTTTTGATCTTTTG
The DNA here is from genome assembly GCA_016198275.1 of Candidatus Daviesbacteria bacterium. GTDB lineage: Bacteria > Patescibacteriota > Microgenomatia > Daviesbacterales > UBA10151 > JACQIX01. The sequence continues at coordinate 10,009 of JACQIX010000006.1, forward strand.
GCAAAAGGTGAGACTATGGGGGTATTTCAGCTGGAAGGGAGTGGAATGACCAGATATGTTACCGAACTAAAGCCCACTTCCATATTTGATATTCAGGCCATGGTAGCTTTATACAGACCAGGTCCATTAAGTGTTATTCCGGAATACATTGCCCGCAAGCACAATCCCAAAAAAATTAAGTATTTTGACCCGAGGATGAAAGAGTATACCGAAGCCTCGCTGGGTATATTGGTCTATCAGGATGACGTAATTTTAACTGCCGTAAATATTGCCGGTTATTCTTGGGAAGAGGCGGATAAATTTAGAAAAGCCATGGGTAAAAAAATTCCCACTGAGATGGCTAAACAAAAGGGTAAATTTGTAGAAGGGTGTGTACGTAATGGAATGAAACAAGCTAAAGCGGAAGAGTTATTTGCCTTAATCGCTCCCTTTGCTTTGTATGGTTTTAACAAGGCCCACGCTGCCTCTTATGCCATGATTGCTTATCAGACTGTTTATATGAAGGCTAATTTTCCGGTGGAGTTTATGTGTGCTGTTATGACTGCCGAATCTTCTAATGCTGATAAAGTAGCCTCGGCCATTGAGGAATGCAAAAGATTAGGAATTGTGGTATTGCCCCCTGATGTTAACAAATCCGGGGTAGGTTTTTCGCTGGAAAAATTAAAAAGTTTAACTCATGAAGATTTAAATAGGAGTTTAAGTGTGGGAATAAAAGAGAAAAGCGCCGTGAAGCAGGGAATCAGGTTTGGTTTATCCGCCATTAAAAATGTGGGGGTTTCTGCCATAGAATCAATATTAAAAGCCAGGGAAAAGGGAGAATTTACAACACTTGCTGATCTTTGTTCTAGAGTGGATACCAGGTTGGTTAACAGGAAAACCTTGGAAAGTTTGATAAAGGCAGGTGCCTTAGATCAATTAGGCAGCAGAGCAGCCCATTTACTTATTTTGGATCAAGTTTTAGTCCAAAGTCATAAATTATCTAAAAATAGATTATCGGGACAAGTATCCTTATTTGATACAGAATCGGAATTGGCACTTTCAGAAATTAAACTGCCGGAAGTTCCGGAGCTACCTTTAGAGCAATTACTGATTTTTGAGAAAGATTTATTGGGTTTTTACTTGCATGAACCCCCCTTTCTTAAGAATCTGCAAAAAATTACCCAAAGTTTTTCTGTAAAAATATCCGATTTGTCCGAAGAATTTGTGGGGCGGATTTTAACCTTGGGAGGGGTGGTGGCGAATGTCAAAAAGGTATTTACCAAAAGAACCAGCGCGGAGATGGCATTCCTTACCATTTCCGACGGGATTGCGGAAATAGAGGCAGTCATTTTCCCTACTATTTTTGAATCTGCAAAAGAATTTTTAATACAAGATACTGTAATAGTGGCTGTTGGCAGAATCGATAAAAGGGAAGAAGAATTGTCTTTTGTGGTGGAAAAAATTAATCTTTTTGATGATTCGGTTTTGGAAGATTATGAAAAAAAAATGAATTTGGAAATTTATGTTCCTAAAAATTCTGATATATCTGTTTTACAAGCTGTTAACAGAACTTTAAGAGGTTATCCGGGTAAAGTGGCGGTAACTTTGCTTTTACCAAATGGGGGGCAAATGAAAAGAATGAATTTACCATTTTCAGTTGACCCAAACTCAATGCTGGAGGGTGAAATTAAAAAAATTTTAGGTGATGGCTCTTTTAAAAAAGTTTGAATTGTGCTATATTCGGCATATGATTTCAGCTCAATTAGGTGAGGTAAACATACATATAGGAGATACTATCAGGGTTCATAGCAAAGTAGTGGAAGGTGCAAAATCACGGATACAGATTTTTGAAGGGATTTTAATTAGTCTGCGGGGCAGAGGTGAAAACAAAACTTTTACAGTCAGAAAAATTGGTGTAGGGGGGATCGGAGTGGAGCGGACTTGGCCGCTGGATAGCAGAAGTATAGTCAAAATTGAGACTAAAAAGAAAAATACCGGAGTGAGAAGGTCTAAGCTTTACTTCTTGCGAGGGTTGGTTGGAAAAAGTGCGGTAAGAGTGTAGAGTCTTAACCTAAACTTTTTCTAATCAAGGCTGCTTTTAAGATTTCTTTGGAAGGGTCTTTAGATTTTTTAATGGAAGTCAGTATTTTGCTGGTTAATTTTTGATGTTGCCTTTCTTCCAAAGTCTTAGCCCCTAAATCCATTTCAAAGATTTCCTCTATATTTTTTACATCTTCCAAAATAAGCCTCCAATTTTTCGAAATTTTACTTAATTTAATTAAATTTTGTTTATTTAAAAACCTGCCTGCCTCACTTAAGTCCTCTTTGATGAATTTGTAGTATTTTTTTATTAAATTCAGGTGATTTTGCCGAGCCGCTTGTTTTAATCCCCTACCTGTTCCTATAAATTCAGGAGGGATGCCTATGGAATAAAAAGAGGCAGTAAATCCAATGGCTCTAGGCAATTTTACTTTTCCCACCCCTCTGGAATATCCATATAAACCAATGTGTTGGACTCTTTCCCGCCGTTTTGGTAAAAACGAAGCTAGCTGGTTAATTATTGGGCTTATTTGCTCAACCACTTCCCGGTAATATTTCTCAAAAATAGGGATAATTGTTATTAGCTCTTTTTCTTCTGCAGGTGAGATTTCCAAGGCTTTCCGGGAAGGAAGTAATTTATTTAATTTTTGGATAGCAATTTTAACAGCCTCTTTTTCAAAATCATACCTGAAAGCGCTTTGTATAGTGGTAGTTTTTATGCCCTGATATTCTTTAGCAAACCTTTCTACATTTAAAGGATTTAACCCGCCTCTAAAAGGAAGAACAGCTGCTCCGATAATGGGAAAAAGGGGTAAATTTATTTTTTTCTCCAGTTTTTTATATCTGGAAAGGGCAATTTTGATGGCTATAACTGTAGGGACTAGGCCAAAATTTAAAGCAGGGTCTGAGCGGGCTAGATATGGCCTCATGTATAGGGGGTATTTCTTAAACTTTTTTTTGTGTAACTTTAAATATTTTTCCAATATTTGATCTGAGTTAATTATGGTGGGGACATCTTCAAATAAAGGGATTATTCTGGGGTTTGTTAAAATTCCTTCCAACCTATATAAAGGGTGTTTAAGCTGATGCAGCTCGCGATAAGCCAGCTGAATAGCCAACATTTCTTGTGCTGTTTGGGTCATCGGTAAAATAACTTCAAATAAGGGGGGAGAGGGTAAATTAAAATGTTTTGCTTCAGAAGCTGCCGAGGCCAAATTCATCAAACTTCTGCCTATTCTAAATTCTGTCTCCACTTTGGGATTAGGTAATCTGTAAGTTAGATACGTCCCTCCCCAACCTAAGGGTTTTTTTTTGAAGAATTCAAAATAATTACTAAATAATCTTTGTAAAATTGATTCATCTACTAATTTTCCTTCCCAATCCCATTTATATTCTTCGATCCCCAAATCAGAATAACAAAGGTAAGCTTCTAAAGATTCAAATTGGGTGGAAATAAAACTTTCCGTATGCCAGTAAGGCTTGTTAGCATGGTCAGGGTGCTGAGTGGCCATGGTAGCCGGTATTCTTCTTTTCATAAAATAAAGGTGTACACTATTTATTATGTCTAATCAAGAGAGAGGAAATTATGGAGAAGATTTGGCTTGTGATTACCTAAAAAAGCACGGCTATAAGATTTTAGAAAGAAATTACAGGATTAGGGGTGGGGAAATTGATATTGTAGCAAAGGATGGGGATACTCTGGTATTTATAGAAGTAAAAACACGTTATTCGCATGACTTTGGTCCGCCTGCCGAGTCGATGACTTTTTGGAAAGTAAAAGCCTTACTAAAAACAGCCAAATTTTATGTACAAAAGATTAACTGGGGTGATAAAGAATATAGATTAGATTTTGTGGGAGTAGATTTTGTTGCCGATATACGCAGTCCAAAGATTGAGCTAATTAAAAATATTACTTCTTAACCTTAGGTTTGGACCCAACAGCGAAGGGAATTTCTTCCCAGTCATGAATTTTTCTAATTTTTTTATTATATTCCCACATGGTTTCCAAAAGGGCCGTATTAACTCCTGCACTTTTAAACTCTCCTATTAAGGCAATCAAATCTTTGGGAAAACATTTTCCTCCAAATCCACGCATGGTGGTGACATCAAGGTGGGCATCCGCAATTCTGGGGTCTTTGGCTGCCATTTTTTTCACTTCTTCATATTTAATTCCGATTTTTTGGGAGTAATCATAAAAAAAGTTGGCAAAAGTGACTTTTAAAGCCAAAAAAGCATTGGCAAAATATTTAACAGCCTCAGCAGTGGTAGGGTCTGTCTGGTAGATGAAAGTTTTAGGAAACCTTTGCCGGAAAATTACAGCCACTGATCTGGAGACTAAATCATTGCTGGCTCCAATAATGGTTCTGTCAGCATTTAAAAAATCATCTAAAAAATTAGCTTCTGTTAAAAATTCGGGATTAAAAGCAAAATGGGATTTGGGATATTTTTTTTCCATCACTTTTGTGGTACCGGGAATTACTGTAGATTTGATGACAATAATTTTATCTGTGTTATCGGTATGTTTGGTTATTTTTGAAATGCTTTCATTAACAATTGTCAATTCTATTCCGGATTCATTTTCTGTCATTGGCGTGGGCAGGCAAATAAAGATAAATTCGCTCTTGTTGACGACTTCCTCCAGAGTTTGGCTGTCTTTATATTTGTCATAGTAGCGGATAGTGTCTTTATTATTTGAGGAAATGTTAAAGCCATTGGCAACGGCCTGGCCAACAAAGCCGTAACCGATAATGCCTAAATTGATGGGAACAAGCAAGTCTTTAACTCCAGCACTTGACATGGCTATATTATACAAAAAATGCATTAAATAAGATATAATTGTTTACAAGCTGCCGCGTTCGTCTAGTGGCCTAGGACATCGGGCTTTCATCCCGGAAATCACGGGTTCGACTCCCGTACGCGGTACAAACAAAATAAGTTCCGATTTTGTTCGGGACGTTATTGTTTTTGTACTGATATGAAGTGAACATTGTTCGATTATAATACTGAGCGAACGCAGTGAGTCGAAGTACTCC
>JACQIX010000035.1 GCA_016198275.1 Candidatus Daviesbacteria bacterium
AATGCCAATTTACGGTATGACGGTATACTCGTGTCCAATGGCCCGGGGGATCCAAAACAGGCCAAAAAAACTATCTTAAATATTAAGGAAGTTCTTGGACGCAGTATCCCCTTATTTGGTATTTGTTTAGGTAGTCAGATTTTAGCTTTGGCTGCAGGAGGGGAGACTTATAAATTAAAGTTTGGACATAGGGGGCAAAATCAACCGGTAAAGGATTTGATTACTAATAAAGCCTTAATTACCTCTCAAAATCATGGCTTTGCCGTAGATATGAAATCACTGGGGAAAGACTGGCAAGAGTGGTTTATTAATTTAAATGACGGTACTAATGAAGGGATTAGGCACAAAAGTAAGCCATTTTTGGCTGTTCAATTTCACCCGGAGGCAAACCCGGGGCCATTTGACGCAGGATATTTATTTGATGAATTTATTAATTACTTGTAAAAGTCAAAAAACATGAAAAAAATATTATCTTTGAAAAAGGTACTTGTTTTGGGCTCTGGAGCGCTAAAAATTGGAGAAGCTGGGGAATTTGATTACTCAGGTTCCCAAGCCTTAAAAGCCTTAAAGGAAGAGGGTATAGAAACGGTTTTAATAAACCCCAATATTGCTACCATCCAGACCTCAAAAGCTTTAGCCAACAAAATTTATTTTCTGCCAGTCACCCCATACTTTGCAGAACTTGTCATAAAAAAAGAAAAAGTTGATGGGATTTTTTTATCTTTTGGAGGACAAACTGCTTTAAATTGCGGACTGGCTTTGGAAAGTAAGGGTGTATTTAAAAAATATGGAGTAAAAGTGCTAGGAACTCCAATTAAAAGTATTGAAGTGACTGAGGATAGAGAACTATTTGCCAAGACTTTGGCTCAAATAGATGTTAAAGTGCCTAAAGGCGGTTTTGCTCTATCAGTGGAAGAATCTGTAAAAATTGCCCAAAATTTAGGCTATCCTTTACTTATCAGATCAGGATTTGCTTTGGGAGGTTTAGGGTCAGCAGTTATAAGGAGCCAAGAGGAACTTATCAAACTTGCTCAATCAGCTCTTTCTTTATCCCCCCAGATTGCGGTGGAAGAGTATTTAAAACATTGGAAAGAAATTGAATATGAGGTGGTGAGGGATAAGGCAGGTAATAAAATCACTGTTTGTAATATGGAAAATTTGGATCCTTTGGGAATTCATACCGGGGAAAGTATTGTGGTAGCTCCCTCTCAAACTTTAAATAATTATCAGTATCATATGTTAAGAAGGTTATCTTTGGAAGTAATTGAGCATTTAGGTATAGTAGGTGAGTGCAATATCCAGTTTGCCCTAAACCCTAAAAATAACGACTGCCGGGTAATTGAGGTCAATGCCCGTTTGTCCAGATCATCTGCTCTGGCTTCCAAAGCAACTGGTTACCCTTTGGCTTACATTGCCGCCAAAATTGGTTTAAGTTATAACCTGCCTGATTTGAAAAATTCTGTCACCCTTTCCACTTCAGCTTTTTTTGAACCAAGCTTGGATTATATTGTAGTTAAATTGCCCAGGTGGGATTTGCAGAAGTTTTCCGGAGCTCACAATCTGATTGGGTCTGAAATGAAGTCAGTAGGTGAAGTAATGGCAATTGGCCGCTCTTTTGCGGAGGGTTTGCAAAAAGCCATCAGGATGTTAGAAATTGGGCAGGATGGGTTACTGACAAATAATGTAATGGATACTAACCTTTTGCCAACCACAGAAAGGCTTTTTGTGATTGCCCAAAGGTTTGTCAAAGGAGCCACTGTTTCGGATATTTATCAGGCTACAGGTATTGATCCATGGTTTCTATCTCAGATAAAAGAGGTAGTGGAGTTTGAAAGAAGGTTACAGCCGGCCCACACTGAAAGTGGGGAGGGTTACAGGTTACAGGAAGAAATAATCAGAGAGGCAAAAAAGTTGGGGTTTTCAGACAAAATTTTGGCTAAATATTTTAAAACTACCGAAGAAAAGATTAGGCAGTTTAGAAAAAGGTATGGGATAATTCCCAAAGTTAAACATATTGATACTTTGGCAGCAGAATATCCGGCCAAGACTAATTACCTTTATTTAACTTATCATGGGGATCAGTCAGAAGAGGAACCTAAGTCACCTAAAGATAAGGTTATTGTTTTGGGTTCAGGGCCTTATCGAATTGGCTCTTCTGTTGAGTTTGATTGGTGTTCAGTAACAGCTACCCAAACTTTAAAAAAATTAGGCCTGGAAACAATTGTTGTTAATTGCAACCCTGAGACAGTATCCACAGATTATGATGTAGCTGATAAGCTTTATTTTGAGGAGTTATCATTTGAGAGAGTTTCTGATATATATGACATTGAAATTGGGGCAAGATTGGTGTTAGGTTTTGGAGGACAAGTGCCAAATAATTTGGCTCTTAGGTGTTTTAAAGCAGGCTATAAAATTATAGGAACTTCTCCAATAAATATAGATAGGGCAGAAGACAGAGATAAATTTTCCAAAACTTTAGATAAATTAAATATTAACCAGCCCTTTTGGCAAAGCCTGAAAACTTTGGATGAGGCAGTAAAGTTTGGGAAAATTATTGGTTATCCGGTGCTGATTAGACCATCTTATGTATTGTCTGGTTCTTCCATGAATGTTGCCTATTCTTCATCCGAGATGAAAAAATATTTAAAGCAGGCCTCCAATGTATCTGAGCAGTACCCAGTAGTCATAAGCAAATTTATTGAAGGGGCCAAAGAGATTGAAATTGACGGGGTAGGTCAAAAAGGAAATTTATTAATTTATGCTGTCTCGGAACACATTGAGAATGCAGGAGTGCACTCAGGAGACGCCACCATGGTTCTTCCTCCACAAAGGCTTTATTTGGAAACAATCAGGAAAATTAAATCAGCCACCAAAAAAATTATCCAGGAATTTAAAATTACTGGTCCTTTTAATATTCAGTTTTTAGCAAAAGATAATAAAATAATGGTAATTGAGCTGAATTTAAGGGCTTCCCGCTCTTTCCCCTTCGTTTCCAAAGTGACAGGATATAATTTTGTGGAAATGGCTACCAGAGTGATGTTAGGACAGGATTTAAAAGGTGAGTACAAAACCCTAGATTTAGATTATGTGGCTGTTAAAGCACCTCAATTTTCTTTTAACAGGATTAAAGGGGCTGACCCAAGGTTGCGGGTGGAGATGTCTTCCACCGGGGAAGTAGCTTGTTTTGGTTTGGATTTGCAGGAGGCTTATTTAAAAGCCCTCATGTCTACTGGTTTTAAATTGCCTAAAAAAAGTGTATTTTTAAGTTTTGGCGGACAGAAAAATAAGCTGGATATGTTAATTCCTGCTAGAAAATTGTTTGAGATGGGTCTTAAGATTTACGCCACAGAACAGACAGCTAAGTTTTTAAAGGAATCAGCGGTTCCCAACAAAAGGGTATTTAAAATCTCAGAAAAAAGACACCCTTCGATAATTGATTTATTAAAGGAAGGAAGGTTAGATTTGGCCATTAATATTTCCGCTGGAGGACAAACTGAAAAAATGGAAACAGATGGATTTATCATCAGGAGAACATGTGTGGATTTAGGCATCCCGCTGATCACCAATTTACAAGCAGCCGAAACTTTAGTTTCTGCTTTAACTACCAAAAGAGTGGAGGACTTGGAGATTAAAAGTTGGGATGAGTATGTGATAACGTAAGTTCCGATCAAGGTATTCCTAGTTGACAATTTGATATACGATCGTACAATAAATTGGTATGAAGGTTTATAAAAAGAGTTTGACCAAGGCCATACTACTGATTTTAGAAAAGACCGTTGATGGATATGTTAGAGTAGAAGATTTTGCTTATCATCATTATCGCTACCACTATGGTTATCCTGAGCTGAGGAAATCTTCTTTGGCACAAGCTCTTAAGAGACTTCGGGAAGGTGGATTAATTGAAGAGGTTAAGCTTAGAGATAACATAATCATAAAGTTAACAGAAGAGGGAAGAGATTTAATTAGTGATCCATTTGAAGAAAGAGAATGGGACGGGAAGTGGAGGATTGTGGTGTTTGATATTCCAGAGCAGCAAAGAATTATTAGGAACCTTTTTAGAAGGAATTTGAAAAAATGGGGATTTAAACATTTACAAAAATCTGTTTGGATTTCTAAAAGGAATGTTTTTGATAAACTAAATTCTTATATTAAGGATTTGGCGATAGAGAAGTGGGTAATAGTGATAGAAGCTAACAAACTAACGGCTAATATTTTTAACCAATAAGTTGTGCGATCGTATAACATAATGGTATGATTTAAGTTCAAGTAGGGAGTTGAATGTAAATTGAGTGTAAAAAGCATGAATGGAAAATATGACAGGGTAAATTCTTTGTTAAGCATTCTATCTCGCAACGGAATTTATTGTGATAGGGTAGGAGGTAGTTGGGATTGTCGTGCCATGTCTACTACGGTATGGATTCTTTCTGCCCATAATTTACTTTGTAGACGGCTACAATTAACAGCCTGTTTAACCCTATAGAGGGTAGCTGCAATACCAGCTGTAAAAAGTCCCAAGTCTGCCAGCATAACAGTGGTTAGAGTAGAATTAGGAGGGTAATCTTGCATTAAGGCACTTAGACTGATTGGCCATAATACTAACGCTGTTGCTGCAATCCCAAAATCCATAAGACTCCTTTTAGTAGCATCAACCTCTCTGATTTCAGTTTCTCTAATTTGTCTCTCTATTCTCTCTATCTGGTTAGCCATGACTAATAATTAACGATGTTGGCGACGATGAATAAGCATGGTGATAAGACCAGCTAGAAGTATGGCATTATAGAATAAGAGTAATCCGATATCAATATTGGAAAAATTCATAAAACCTTCTCCTTGGAAATATACAATCCTATTTTAATACAGATCAAAAAAGATATCAATTTTGCAAAGAGTGTTATGATGGAACGGGTAGTAATAAAGCTACTGAAAACTTGGCAAGGTCAAACCAAACTTTAGCATATTCTTCTCTTTGAAATCTTGAAAGCTTTGTGAGATCTGGAAGCAAGTATACTTTTGGTAACTTGATCATAAGTTGAGTATAGCATGGAATTTTTGCGGGAAATGTGGGAAGATAGGGTTATGTTTGTTCCAAAATACACAATTACCAACAAAATTTTAAAAAACGTTGGTATTGCTGAGGCTGCCAGGGAGATTATTATCAATGCTCCGCTGATACCTGCCTGGGAAGCAAAGTTCAGAAAAGAAGCTTTGGAGCGCACAGTCCATCATGGCACTCATCTGGAAGGTAATCCTCTTTCTTCCGAAGATGTTAAAGATGTATTGGAAGGGCAGGAAATAGTAGCCCGCGATAGGGATGTACAGGAAATTATCAATTACAGAAATGTTTTAAGATTTATAGATTTAGTGCAAACCCAGATTGGCCAAAGCGGAGCATACAGTTTTACTTTGGAAACTGTTTTGGAGATGCACAGATTAACTACAGAGAAAATATTGCCGCAAGGTGTCGGACAATTTAGGGTCAGGCAGGTAGTAATCAAAAATTCCAAAACCGGACAAATCTCTTATATGCCTCCACCGGCAGTGGAGGTGCCTTATTTAATGGAAGATTTGATCAATTGGATCAATTCAGATGAAGCCAAACAGGTTCACCCGATACTTAAAGCCGCCATTATCCATTATGAAACTGCCCGTATCCACCCTTTTACAGACGGCAATGGCAGAGTGGCCAGGGCTGTGGCTACCTTAATAATGTTTTTAGACGGGTACGATATCAGAAAGTTTTTTTCTTTTGAGGAATATTTTGATGAAAACCCCATGCAATATTACTTAACATTACAAGCTGTATCAAACCAGCTCGTATTAGATACTCACGAAAGAGATTTAACACCCTGGTTAGAATACTTTATAGAAGGAGTAGCCATTGAATTAAACCGGGTTAAAGAAAAAGTACAAAGGATTTCCACTGATGCCAAAATCCGCGATAAATTAGGGGAACAAGTGATGCTCAATGAAAGACAGATGTTGATTATGGAATATATTCACCGACACAAGGGCTTGTCCAATAAAGACTTTAGAAAAATTTTCCCGGATCATTCTGATGATACTGTGTTAAGGGAGTTAAAGTTTTTAAGACAAAAGGGACTGGTTAAAAAATCCGGCGGCACCAAAAAAGCCATTTACGTGCTCAAGTAGTTTCTTTACCTGCGACTTTGTCTAAGTCAATCATCCAATCACTTGGCTTTCCGCTCCCTGACTTATCATGCCTATTTTTTAAGGGGACTTTAGCACCTGATTTCATTAAACCTAAAGCGGATTTGAAGATTGGCAATTCTTCTTGGATTTTTTTAATATCTCCCTTCAATCTTATTACAAATTCTGGTCTTTGCTCTTCCAATTTTCGAGGTAATGTATCACTTTCTGCCAGTTCCTTATCACCAATCATCGTAGCTAAGTGTTGCTTAAGATCGTCTTGTAAAAAAGAGGCAATTAAATAAGCAGCTCTACCTTCTTCGGTAACCGGCATCTCAGTATGTCCGTACTCATAGCGGGGCTTTCTAGGCGCAGTTGCTAAACTGTCTCTTTCATTCCTATAATTCCTATCTTTTTTTAATTGACCTAAGTCAACAAGATCGCCAGTTGTTGGAATAGGATGTCCATTCATCACTAGATGTTGTGCATATTCTATTAAATCATTCTTTTCACTCAATGCATGTAATTCTTTAAGAGAAAATGATCCAAAATTTGCCATTTGGGGTTCAAGGGTGTTCAATGTTAAATCAATTAATCTTTGGGATGAATTAACCACTTCTAAATTAAATTGTTTTTGTTCCTCGATACCTTCTTCCATACAAGTTTCTGTATTGTATCATTCTCCTAAAATATTTCCTAGAATATTGTTTCTATAGTATAACTAATATACAATCTTCGCATGACATTTGCCGATTTAGCAAAGTATTTTGAAAAATTGGAAAAAACCTCCTCCAGGCTGGCTTTAATAGATATTCTGGCTGATTTATTTTCCAAGGTAAAATTTGATGAAATTGGACAGGTCAGTTACCTGATTCAAAGCAGGGTAGCCCCTTTTTTTGAGCCAATTGAGATCGGCATGAGTGAAAAATTGGTGGCAGCAGCTATTGGGCGGGCTTATGGGGTGGATAGGGAGCGGGTACTAAAACTTTATGGAAAACTAGGTGATATGGGTTTGGTTGCACAACAATTAAATTTGAAATTCGAAATTTTAAATTTAAAATTAACAGTTAATGAGGTGTTTGAAACCTTAAGAGGTATAGCCAAGTTATCCGGTGAAGGCACTGTGGAGAAAAAAATTTCCACTTTGGCTGACCTTTTAAAAAAGGTTGACGCAGTAGGGGCAAAGCATTTAGTCAGGGTACCTTTGGGAGTTTCCCGCTTAGGCATAGGAGATCCAACTATTCTTGATGGTTTTGCCCAATCTAAACTGGGAGACAGAAAACTGAGGAAAGAATTGGAAGGAGCATATAATAGAACCTCGGATTTAGGATTAATCGGAGAAATTTTATGGACTAAAGGAATTAAAGGAGTACAAAGTTTAGATGTCACTGTTGGCAGACCGATTAGGTCGCAATTGGCTGAAAGATTGCCAGATCCTAAAACAATTTTGGAAAAGTTTGACGGGGCAGCCCATGTACAGCAAAAATTTGATGGGTTTAGGGTACAAATTCACAAAGATGGAGGGAAAATTAGGTTATTTTCCAGAAATCTGGAGGAAACAACTGCCATGTTTCCGGATATTATTAAAGGTGTTTTACAACAAGTTAAAGCAAAAAATGCAATTTTGGATTCAGAAGCTTTGGCTTACAACCCTGAGTCAGAAGAATTTTTACCATTTCAGGAAACTACCAAACGCCGCCGTAAATATGGGATTGAGGAAATGGTTAAAAAGCTGCCTTTGAAGGCTTTTATTTTTGACATAATGTATCTTAATGGTCAATCTTTAATGGATCAGGTTCTGCAGGAGCGAATCAAGAATCTAAGAAGAGTGATTCATGGGGATGATATCTTGATTCCTCAGCTTGGTGAAATTACGGATTCGGAAAAAAGGATGACAGAGATTTTTGATGATGCACTGACCAAAGGACTGGAAGGAATAATTGTTAAAAGACCTGATTCAAAATATGAAGCAGGAGCCCGAAATTTCAACTGGGTCAAGTTAAAAAGACATTCGGCAGGGGAGTTAAAAGATACCATTGACTGCGTAATCTTGGGTTATATTTTTGGCAGAGGCAAAAGAGTTTCTTTCGGGGCAGGTGCTCTACTAGTGGGAGTTTATAATCACAAAAAGGATGAATTCGTGACCGTATCCAAAATTGGTACAGGTTTAACTGACGAGGAGTGGAGAGAGGTACACAAGCGTGCCGACAAAATTAAGCTGGATCATAAACCTGCTAGAGTGAAAAGTATTTTGGTGCCATCTGTCTGGATTAAGCCGGAAATCGTCATTGAAGTTTTAGCAGATGAGATTACCAGGTCTCCGGTGCATACAGCAGGAAAAACAGGGTCGGACCCTGGATACGCACTTAGATTCCCCAGATTAGTCAGGTTCCGCGGCAGTGACAAACAGGCTGAAGATGCAACCACAGTGAAAGAACTAATAGAAATGTATGAGCAGCAGTACAAAAAATAATGATTAGAGGTTTAATTTGCGACTTCGCTACTTTCAAAGTATGATAAAATCACCCCATGGCATATATGGCTGATTTGCATATTCACTCCAGATTTTCCAGAGCATGCTCACAAGCTTTAAATGTCCCTAATTTAGTTGAATGGGCAAAGTTAAAAGGAATTGATCTTTTAGGCACCGGTGATTTTTTACATCCACTTTGGCTGACTGAGTTACAATCCCAACTGACAGAAGACGGGTCCGGATTTTTAAGCTGGAAAGATACGGGAATTAAATTTGTTTTAACATTGGAGATAGCCTCAATGTATTCACACAAAGGCAGAGGAAGGCGGGTACATAATCTAATTTTTCTACCGGATTTTGCCTCGGTCCAAAAATTGCAAAAGGAACTTTTATCAAGAAGGGCTACTTTAGGCTCAGACGGCAGACCGATTGTGGGGATATCCTCAAAAGATTTATTAAGTTTAGCCCTACTTGTATCTGAAAAGGCCATATTTATTCCAGCTCACTGTGTTTTACCAAATACACTAGTTCATACAATAGGGGGAATGAAGCAGATACAAGATATAAAAGTGGGTGAGCTAGTTTACACCCATGAAAATAGGAAGAGAGAAGTAACAGAAGTTTTAAAACATAATCACAAAGGAAAACTCTATAAAATCCAACCGTGGTATTTTTCACCTGGTTTAGAAGCTACAGAAGAGCATCCCCTTTTAGCCTTTAAAATTAGTTATTGTCCTTCTACAGGCAGTCGTTGTATTCCAAGCGTGGCCCATAAAAGGGTCTGTAAACACAAACTTTTTGAGAAATATCTCCCACAATGGTTGTTAGCAAAAGATTTAAGGGTAGGAGATGTACTTGTATACCCAAGATTTATCAATACAACTCCAATGTCTACATTACATCTAGATAAAGAATTACCCTATCAGGCAATAAATAAGCAAATAAAAACTGGAGGCTCAAGAGGGCATATATTTGATCAAAAAATAAAGATAAATGAGGATTTTTGTAGATTAGTTGGGTATTACCTAGCTGAAGGTTCTCTAAGCATAACAAAAGGACATATAAGTTTTGCATTTAATCAAAGTGAGGATAGTTACGTTGATGATGTAAAAGAATTAATTGAAAAAGTATTTGGAATAAAACATTCACGAATTTATGGAAGATTAAACAATAAGGGAGTAGAGATAACTATTTATTCTAAATTAGTCTCAGAACTTTTTGCCAAACTCTTTTATATAGATACTCCTCATAGAGCCCTTAATAAGGGTTTACCTGATTGGATGCTACATCTACCGGAGAATTTACAGGCTCAAATCTTACTAGGATGGTGGAGAGGAGATCATGGATATACAACTTCTAGGGCTTTTATGAACAGTATGAAAGTTATTTGTTTAAGACTTGGTATTATTCCATCAATTGGCATCCATTCTGCAGAAGATCATTTAAAAAGTGGTAATCATCAATATCAAGGTAGGAATATTAAGGCAACAGCAAATTTATATTCTTTTAGATTAGCATTTTTTAAAGATTCTTATAATTTACTTTTAGATCCATCCTTTGCAAATAGTAGACGAAAACTTAATAGAAAACATGGCTGGATTGATGAGAGTTATATTTATATGCCTATAAGAAAAATCTCAACTAGAAATTATGAGGGTGAGGTTTTCAATTTGGAGGTTGATGAAGATAACTCTTATATTACTGAATTTGCAGCAGTCCATAATTGTTGGACTCCCTGGTTTGGCATTTTTGGTTCAGAATCAGGTTATGAGTCTTTAGAAGAATGCTTTGAAGATCTAACAGAGTATATTTACGGTATAGAGACCGGTTTATCTTCTGATCCGGCCATGAACTGGAGAATTAAAGAGTTGGACAACCGCTCAATTTTATCATTTTCTGATGCTCATTCTCTGCCTAATTTAGGCAGAGAATCAACAGTATTTGCCGGGGATTTAAGTTCAGGATATTTGGGGATGTTTAGGGATATTAAGGAGCAAAAAATTGCCGGAACTTATGAGTTTTATCCCGAGGAGGGGAAATACCATTATACCGGCCATAGAAATTGTAATGTCAAATACACACCAAATGATACAAAGCAAAAGGGTACGATTTGCCCTGTTTGCAAAAGAGGTTTGACAGTTGGAGTCATGGAAAGGGTGGAGAAACTTGCAAATAGAAGTGTTAGGGAATTAGGGGAATTTAGGGAAGGCGGGGTTATTAGATCTAACAATTTTAACCGGCCCGGATATAGGATGTTGGTACCGCTTCTGCAAATTTTAGCAGAATGTTTTAATACTGCTCCAACAACCCAAAAAGTAATAAATGAGTACAAAAAATTAACAAATTCTTTAGGCAGTGAGGTCAAGATTTTAACTAAAGTTGGAATTGAAGAGATTACTAAGATTTCCGGTCCAAAGGTTGCGGAAGGAATTGATAAAGTCAGAAATGGAAGATTAGTAATAGACCCGGGATATGATGGAGTTTATGGGGTGGTAAAGATTTGGAACCACGGAGTAAAGACTGTTGGGGAGAAAGAAGTAGCACCGCAGTTAGGGTTGTTTGATTAGTAAGGTATGAAGATTTTTAAAGATAGAATATCTGCAGCTAAATTACTGGCAAAAAGACTTAGGGGTTTTGGGGGAGTTGGGGGGATGATTGTTTTAGGTATTCCTAGAGGCGGAGTGGTGGTGGCAGCTGAGGTGGCAAAAAAACTGAGGCTGCCTTTGGACATTATAGTCACCAGAAAAATTGGTCATCCCCAACAACCGGAGTTAGCTTTGGGGGCAGTTGATAGTGACGGGGAGGTAATTTGGGACCTGGAAGATGAGGAAAGATTTGGGGAATTAGGGGATGTTGGGGAATTAATAAAAAAAGAGGTTGAAGAAATAAAAAGAAGAGAGCAAGTGTATAGGCAGGATAGGTCACCTTTGGATACGGTAAACAAAACGATCATCCTCATAGATGATGGAATAGCTACAGGGGCCACTACTTTGGCTGCCATTGGATTTTTAAAAAGGCATGGAGCCAAAAAAATTATTGTGGCTGCTCCGGTTGCCAGCCGGGAATCAGTAGATAAAATTATCAGGGAGTTAGGGGAATTTGGGGAAGCAGTAGTGTTGGAGATCCCCCAATATTTTCAGGCTGTCGGCCAATTTTACCATCAATTCTTACCTGTTTCTGATGATATGGTGGTAGAATACCTAAACCATGGCAGATAAGTTTTTAGCAGTTGCCAAGAAAGCAGCATTAGAGGCTGGAGTGGTTATTTCCAAATATTCCAGCAAGAATTTGACAAAGAATATTAAAGGCGGAGATCTAAGTAATTTTGCTACTCAAGCAGATATTGAGGCTGAAAAAGTAATTGTTAAAATTTTAGGAACTCACTTTCCGGAACATAATATTGTAGGGGAAGAGGGTACAAAAATATATAAAAATTCAGAATATACCTGGTTTATTGATCCATTGGACGGGACTTTTACTTTTGGACAGAAGATTCCATTTTTTACTGTTTCAATAGGGCTTATAAAAAATGATCTTCCTATTTTAGGGGTAATCAACCATGTAGCTTTTAAGAATTTATATTGGGCCGTTTTTAAAAAAGGGGCTTATCTTAACGACAAACGGATTCATGTAAGTTCCAAGAAGTCATTAACAGAATCAGCAGCTGTTTTAGAGCCTGGCCATAAACAAAATAGATCAGCCAAGATGGACCTATATGTAAATAAGCTAATCACCAAAATAGCCTATCATTATACTTTTGGATCTGCTGCTGTGACTTTAGCACTTGTTGCTGATGCCAGTTTAGATTTGTATGTAACTGAAGCTTATCCTTGGGATGTGGCAGCAGGGACTATCCTGATAAGGGAAGCCGGAGGCAAAGTGACTGATTTTGCCGGCCAAGAGCCTGACTGGAGTAAAGAAAGACTAAGTGTTGTGGCATCAAATGGGTTGATACACGATCAAATATTGGAGTCTCTAATATGAGCAAGGTCCTTATCATTGGTTTAGGCAATCCCGGGGATAAATATAAAAATGTCAGGCACAATTTAGGGTTTGAGGTTATGGACAAATTAGTAGCAAGTAGTAAGTATCAGGTAGTATGGGAAGAACAAAAAGAGTTTAAGTCTCAAGTGGCAAAAATCTCAAAAGACATTTTATGTGCAAAACCGCAGACATATATGAATAACTCAGGGATGGCAGTTAAACTGCTTAATACATACTACCAACTACCAACTACCAACATAATTGTAATTTACGATGAGTTGGATTTGCCTTTGGGGAAAATTAAAGTGAGAATGGGCGGAGCAGCTGCCGGGCATCATGGAGTGGAATCAATAATCAACTCTCTTGGTACAGATCAATTTATCAGAGTGAGGTTAGGAATTGGTAACCTGAGAACTCAAAGTGGGGAACATAAAGGTCAGACAATTTCTGCGGAAAAATTTGTTTTGGAATCATTTTTGCATTCTGAAAAATCCCAGGTTAAACATATGATAAAGCAAGCCATCAAAGCATTGGATTTACTTTTGGAAAAAGGTTTAGAGCATACCCAGAATCAATTTCATTGACTCCATCGTACTTGTTCTAAGGGCTGATTTATGATAAAATTCCTAGCTTATGGCAGAATCAAAAGAGTTGGTTTCAGTACATAAACACGAACTTAAGAAACCATGGTCTGGAACAGAACACGTCTGGGAATATTATATGGGGCGCAATCGTGGATTGCCCTTTCGTGTTACCAGAGGCCTTATCAATACCTTGGAAGAAGGGGCGAGAATTCCGGGACCATACAATAACGTACTTCTTATTCCCTTCAATGGAGATGACTCTGATAATCCTGGACAAGATCCAAAATGTCTGACTGTATCACAACTGGCTGAAACCTTAACTCACATCCTAAAAGGCGCCGGTAAGATAGCTGCAGAAATAACCGGAGATTTGGAAAGAGATTTGGGAGCGGGTAGGTATATCTCTTTAGTACAGGGTTTTATTAATGGTCCGTTCGTTGCAGTTGTTGATTGGGGAACTCAACCTCCTTCGGATCACCAATCACCTGAGAATATCCGTTTTGGAAGAGGATGAAGGTTATTGCCGGGGGATTGACATAAAGCTTATTCCTCTTTAAACTTAAAGCTTAAATGAAACAATCTACTTCCTTTTTAACTACCCCAATGGCAATTTTGCTGGGTTCAATGGTAATTTCCGTGGCTGTTCTAATGAATGGCGGCATCATCAAGATTGGCAAACCAACTATTGCGCCTCAAGCTGCCCAACCAGTCCAGGCTTCTGCTCAGCCTCAACCCCAGGCTCCGGCAGTAACTTTGGATACCATCAAAGATTTATTTAGCAATAATAAAAATTTAATTTTAGGAGATAAAAATGCCAAAAACTTGCTGGTAGAAGTGGCAGATCCCAGTTGTCCTTTCTGCCACATTGCTGCAGGTTTGAATCCTGCGTTGAATAAACAGTCAGGTCCCAGGTTTACTTTGGTAGCTGATGGGGGGACATATGTGGCGCCTGTTCCTGAAATGAAAAAATTAGTTGATGCCGGCCGGGCTGCTTTGGTTTATATTTACACTCCCGGCCATGGCAACGGTGAGATGGGCACCAAAGCC
The DNA here is from genome assembly GCA_016198275.1 of Candidatus Daviesbacteria bacterium. GTDB lineage: Bacteria > Patescibacteriota > Microgenomatia > Daviesbacterales > UBA10151 > JACQIX01. Next base: position 14,236 of record JACQIX010000035.1, read on the forward strand.
ATGTACTGCAGCAATGAAAAAGGTAAATTTTGGCCGGTTCACGACAAATTAATGACTTCTGAGGGCTATGATTTATTAAACAACACTGTTAAAAATGATAAAAGCAAATCTCAAGAGTTGGCAAACTTTTTATCAGAAGTATTTAATGCCGCTGATATGAAAGCTTGTCTGGATTCGGGAAAATATGATGCTAAGCTGCCGGAGGATACCCAAACTGCTCAAAAACTGGGTGTAAACGGCACTCCCGGGTTTTTTATTAACACCACCAATTTTGCCGGCGCCTACTCCTGGAAAGACATGGAATCTGCTGTTAAATGACAAACAAGTGGTTATGGATTGGAGCTATCATTTTACTTTTTTCAGCTTTTTTGGCATGGCTTTTTGTTGAGTCCTCAAAACCTTTGCTTGGTACCAAAATGTCTGATTTGGGAAGGAAGCATGTACCTGTTGGAGAGAAAGTGGAATATAATTCTAACCCTCCCACCTCCGGTTCCCACTACGAGGATTGGGTGAGGTTTGGGATTTACAGCGAGCCTAAAGATGATGGAAACCTGGTCCATTCCTTGGAGCATGGATATGTGATCTTGTCATATAACTGTGACAAAAGAGTTCAAGGTTCTAAATTAGTCCGTAGAGCATATGCTCATGGTACAGAGGAGGAAGCCAGTCCTTCTGCAGAGGCTACTGGTTCCGGCGCGCTTTCCGAATCTTTTAAATTAGACCAATGCCACAAACTAGTGGATCAATTGATTACCGTTTATGAAAAAAAAGGTAAAACCAGAATAATTGTGGTACCAAGGCCAAATTTAGATTTCAGGATTGCTTTGACTGCCTGGACTTATCTTGATAAGTTTGATCAGTTTGATCAAACCAGGATAGAAAAGTTTATAGATGCTCATTTAAATCAGGGTCCTGAGAAAACTATGGAGTAATATTCAGTTTAAAATAATTTATGGGGCAAACTATTCTGGCATGTGATGATCAAGGAAATTTTTTAGAATATATTCCCAAAGAAATAGGGCATACCGGAGCGGGCAGAAGACACCTGGCTATTACTGTGTTAATTTACAATTCAAAAGGCGAAGTCTTATTGCAAAAAAGAAGGCACCAAGTTTTTAATAATGTTTGGGATTTTACTGCTTCCACCCACCCTTTACATCAAAATAATACAGATGAGACTTTTGAGCAAGCTTCTAAAAGAGCTCTTAAAGATGAGTATGATATAGAAAATGTTAGTTTAAAAATTATTGGAGAATTTAATTATTTTGCCAAAAATGGGGAGTTTTGTGAGAATGAACATTGTGCTTTAATGACAGGCAAATATGATGGACCTTTTAAGCTTAATCCTGAAGTCGGGTATGAATGTATTTGGATGGGAAAAGAACAATTCCTAGAAGACTTAGATAAAAACCCCCAAAAATATGGTCCATGGGTGATTTCAGGAGCTAAATTTTTAAAACAAAAACACCTCTAGCGTAGATGTATACGATCGCATTAATGTACGTTTATTTATATGAATAAGATATTACAAGATATTGAAAGAAGTCAGGAAAAACTTCTTAATCTTTTAATCCAAATTGCAAAAATTCCTTCTCCTACTGGGTTTGAAAAAGTCAAAATCGAATATATCAAGGATCAATTAAGTAAGCTCGGTTTAAAAAAGGTGATTATTGATGATGCTGGAAATTGTATTGCAAATTTACCCGCTCAAAATAAATCTAAGCAGAGTAAAACAATTTTGGTTGTGGCTCATACTGACACTGCTTGTGATCCGGGTGGAGAGGTTCAAATAAGAGAAGATAAAAAATATATTTATGGTCATGGAATTTGTGATAATAGCGCAGGCGTAGTTGGTCTGCTTACCACTTTAGAACTTATCCAAAAAAATAACCTAAAGTTTCCTCATAATTTAATATTTGGATTCACTGTGGGAGAGGAAGGATTAGGGGCAAAAAGAGGAATGAAGGCAATTATTAAAAGATTTGGAAAAGAAATAGATGCTGTTATAAATGTTGAGAGTCATCATATTGGCAGAGTAACAAATCAAGCTATTGGACAATATAGATCAGAGATAATAATAGATACCAAAATAGGAGGGCATAGTTATCGGGACTTTGGCAGACCCAATGCTAATGTTATTTTGGCAAGTATTATCAGTGATTTTTCCAAATTTAAACTTTCTCAAAAAAAAGGTAAAACTACATTCAATATTGGCGATATGAAAGGAGAAGCAAGTATTAATGCAATTGCCTCAAAGTCCGCCTGTCTTTTTGAGATACGGTCAGAGGATAATGATTCTTTGTTAAAAACTCAGCAGAAACTTGAATCTATACTAAATCAATATAGGAAAAAATTTCCTGGAGTAGAGATTACAAACAATATTAGCGCCCAAGTACCGGCAGTAACTTTTTCTAAAAACCATAAAATTTATCATTTGACTACCAAGGCGCAGAAGAAATTAGGGATAACTCCTAAAATAAATGCCGGTAATACTGATGGAGATGTCTCTTTAGCAGCAAATATTCCTACAGTTACCATAGGGACTTCGGAGGGATGGAATACACACTCTTTTGATGAATATATGGAAAAAGCCTCTTTAAGTTTAGGAATTAAGCAAGTTTTTTTGGTAATAAATGAAGTAGCTTCTAATTATTAGATTTTAAGTATATGATCAGTTATAAAGTTTTTCATATAGATACGCAATTGCTTCTAAGGCTTTACCACCTGAACCAATATGCAATACCCTTACTTTCTCTACCACTGCATCAGTAATAGGTAAATCTTTATTTCTGATATTAAAAGCTAATCGGGGAGCAAGATCAGTTAGAATAAACATTTCTCCCTCTTTTGTATAACCTGCATTATAAGTGTTGAAAGCTCTGACTCCAGCTGGTAATCTTCCCCAAAATGAACCAAATCCTAAAACCATGCTTCTTTCACCAGAACCTACTTGATGACCATCTGGTGTTGCTTCTAATATATTGTCTGCAACGTATATAGAATTTGCCATATCATATGGTTGATATTCTCCTTCAAACTCAGAGCTTAGGAACCTTGAGCCAAGGATAACTCCTCCAAACTTACTAAGATCAGAACCGTCGACTGTCATTTTAGGAGTAACATAGATTCTTCTGTTAGCAACTTTCACTAAAGGAGGAGCGATTAATTTATCTAAACCAGATCCCATAATAACCTCACTAAATTGAGCCTGAGCGTATGTCAAAAACTTTGCTACATAATTATCAGCTGTTGCGCCAGGGATGATATCAGGGATATCAGCAGGATTAAGTCCGGCAGCCAACAATCTTCTCATAAGAATAGCATAGTCTTTAGGCAGAGTTAAAACAATATTAGTGCGATACGGAGTTCTAATAGGAGGTTGTTCGGCTTTTTGTTCTGTATCTTCCAATAATACCTTCATTAAAGGTGATCTTCCGGATGCTTCTGTTGCTATAGTGGGTAGGTGACTAATGCAGCTTTCATCTACCAGGGTAGTATAGTCCCAGCCTTGATTATTTCTTGCTCGGCTAATTAATATCCCGCCTCCTTCTGTAACTGCATATGCTGCAACTTGGTCGTGAATAGGATTTACAGCTTTTAATATGTCTAAACCTTCAATATTCGGACCGTTAGTTGCTACTGCTAATGTTAATTGATGTTGTTTTAAAGTGTCTCGAAAACTTCTTAGAGCTTTGCTGACTCCCGCATAAAGTCTATCTGTTAAAGGTGATCTTAGGGTTCCCAGGCTGTCAAAAGCAATGGAAATTCCTCTAGGTATATCTCCCTGAGTAATTTCTTGTTCATTAATTGCTTTATCTAAAAAATATAAATCTTGAGTTGTTAGATGTTCAAACTCTCTAGTTTTCATTTTTAGCTGACTCCATGTTTTTTCATTATTAATCTCACCGCAGCTGGCCAATAGGTTATAGGAAACTGCTCTAATACATTAATACTTATCCTTGTAGCTATAGAAGGATCATTACCATGTATGTAAAGCCCAAGTAAGTCTAAAAATGCCTGTGCACCTTTGAATATAGTGGCTATATATCTTTTTTTTGCGACTTCGCTCGCATTCTTACCTAGAAAATCGTACTCTTCGCTTGTACTTAAATTATAGGCAATTCTTAGGCAAACTTGTTTGACTTGATCAAGCATTTCTTCTTTTGGCCAGTTTGGATTTTTCTCTAAAAGATTTAATAAAAAGGTGAAGCTTGCCAATAGTTCATTCTTCCCCTCAAGCATTTCTGAAGGATCTTGTAATTCTCTTTTTAACATTCTATCAGTAATAGCTGAGGAAGTTTTGGATTTTTCAGAAGATAAAACATGCACTCTGCTATCCCCAATAACGAAATTTTTGGCATGCTCAAACTCATGGTTAATGCTATCCTCAATTTCTGCTGTTGGGGTTTGTTTATTGACAACCAAAACTCCAAACTTAAAATTGTCTAGTCTTATATACAAAGCTCGCGTAGTTGTCCCTTTACCAAGATTTTGGCATATTTTTTGAAAATCAGCAGCATCGACAACAAATCGTAGAGAAATTGCTCCTTTGATTGCTTCAGGTTCACCCCTAGGCCGTAAGCCAAAAATGTCAGTATATAAATTTTGTGCAGAAAATCCGTAAGTTTTCTCAAGTTGACAATCCTCTTCTGTTTTAGGTTGTTTCTTGGGACCGCATCTTCTTCTCCAAGCTCTTTCCAAATCTTCATTAGCTTGCTGTACTCTGATTAAGGCTTGATCAAAAAATTCCCTATAAGGGGTGAGTTGCGGATTAAGTGAAAGTCTTTCATCGTATACTCTTTGCCAAGATGTTGGATTCCACGGCGTATTAATCATATCTTGCTCAAGGTAGTAGCGAAATACAGCAATCCGTTCAGCTAATACTAAATTTTGTGGGGTCCCTTGATTGGAATCTCTTTGCTCAACACGCATTAAATAAAAGATTATAGCTAAAAGTAATCATGAAAGCAAATTTCGTTTAACAAAACGATCTTGCTCATTGACAATAATGTGTATGGTTAAAAAAGATGATCATCTGAAATTCTGGTTCCTTCTGAGGGAGTATTAACAATAATACCTTTAACAAAATCCAACTTTTTAAGTTGATTTTTAATTTTTCCAACATTTTTTTGTTCCACAATAAGATGTATATCCTGGCCGGTGTTGATGGTGAAATAAACTGGAATACCCAAAGCTCTCCAGTGAGCACATGACTTCATGATTGCTAAAGTTCCAGGAGTCCAATAAATCAGGGGTGGAGTCTGGGTTAACATGATGATGTGGAGTTCCAGAGCTTCTGCTTCTATTAGTTCACCAAATTTCTTAAAATTTCTTTCTTCAATTAACTTTTTTACTCTTTCATTTTTATCTTTCATTCTGGAAAGTCTTAACTGTAAAAAAGGGGAGGATTGGGCTGACTTCTGGCCTAAAGAGGTTGATATTTCCTTTTTCCCCTCTGATACAACTGCCACTACATCTGCAATTTGCCAATAATCAGGCGGAAAGATTTGTACAGCATAGGAAGTTTCAGAAAGTTCGCCATCTAACCATTCCACAAAGCCTGAGGGGATAGAGCGGCAAGCAGAACCGGATCCCTGGCGGGCTAATATAGACAATTGTTTTTCAGAAAGATTAAGTCCTGCTGCTTTACTGGCAGCTAAAGTCAAAGCTGCAAAGCCTGAAGCAGAAGATGAAAGGCCTGTGCCGGAGGGGAAATTATTGCTGGAAACTACTTTAGCTTTTTGGTCAATCCTTGCTGATTTTCTCACCCTGTCCAAATGCTTAATCACTCTTTCCGCTTCACCTTTTTCAACCCCACCGCCATTAATAATGATTTGATCTTTTTTGTACTTGGGAGAGAATTCAACTGTAGTAGTGGTCAGTAAATTTGATAAACACATAGAGATAGAACCGTTCTCAGGCAGCCTTAACCCTGCACCGTCCGGTGCGGGGTCATCTTTTTTACCCCAATATTTGGTAAAAGCAATGTTTGATGGGGCAGTGGCTGTGGTTTTCATGATGATTAATAATTGACAATATACACCACCAATGCTATGGTGTATATATGCAAAGATACCAAATATATCTTAAACCAAACACAGTTTCTATTTTAACAGAATTAGCAAAGGAACTTAATATGTCGCGTTCACAAATTATCAGAGATGTGATAGAAAGGATGTCTGATCAATACAGCAGGTTACTTAAAGCTGTTATCAAAGCCAGAATTAAAAATAATCCCTTGTTAAAGATGGCAGGATTTACAAAACTCGGTAAAAATATTGCTGAAAATATTGATGAGATCTATCTAAAAGATTAAGCGATGGTCAGCAAACAAGCTCTTTCGTTTGGAAACAAAATTTTTATTGATACGTCAGCCTGGATTTCATATTTTGGATCAGATCAGCCCAAACACATAAATATTAAAAGCTTAATCAAACAATTCACTAAAGATGGTGTAGTAATTTCTACATCAAATGATGTAATAGATGAAACTGTTACCAGGCTTATTTATGATACTAATATCAAAATAGTTAAAAAATTTACCAATTTAATAAGAAATAGTATTAAACATAATAGTTTAGTTCAGCTTTGGGTTGATGAGCAAATTCAAGGTGAAGCTTTTGAAATTGTAGACAAGTTTAGTGAACATAAACTATCTCTTACTGATGCTACATCCATAGTTTTAATAAATAGATTTAACATTGATACTGTTATCAGTTTGGATTCAGATTTTAAGAAAGTTGGGATAAAAACTTTACCCTAATCTGGTTCGATTCTAATGCCCTCTGCCTGAGTTTTAACATCAATTACCTCTCCGCCTGCAGAGGTTATGCCATTTTTGACAGCTTGGGTTTTGTGCTTTGGGGTAACAGCTACCATGCAATCTCCCATGCCTGCTCCTGATAGCTTGGCACCGTATGCTCCAGCTTTTCTTGCAGCATAAATCATATCAGCCAATTTCTTGCCTTCCACCCCCAAAGCAGCTAAATACCCTTCATTAATATTCATAAGTTTACCTAAGTAGACATAATCTGACTTTAAAATAGCTTGTCTAGCTTGTTCTACCAGTTTTCCTATTGAGGAATAGATGTTATCTATCAGTTTAGGATATTTTTTAGCTTTTTCAGCTACCTGATTAATCAATCTAACAGTATCAAACTTAATACCACTGTATCCTATTATAATAGGTAAGTGATTTACTGGAAGGGAAATGATCTTTTTTCCACCTGTGACAAAATATAGAGTTCCTCCATAGATGGCAGCAGCCACATCAAAGCCGGATCCTTTTTTTTGTACATTCAAAACTGTTTTATAGGAGAGATCAAAGATGTCTTTTTTATCCAATTTTGCGCCAGTAAGCTCTGTCAAAGCATAAATTGTACAAACAGTGGCAGCAGAAGAGGAACCAAAACCAAATTTTGATGAGAATTCTGAGGCGGTGGTAACTTTTACTCCTTGGCCATGAGCTCGGTGCCGAATGGTTCGGGATCGCTCAGGATGGCGATTAAAAAATTTTTTAATCGCCATCTCCACAAACTTTGCTCCTTTTGGAATTTCACCATTTCCTAAATCAGCCATGGGTTTTTTGTAGTTTGTCACTTTAACATCAGGGGCATCCAGCTGGAAAACCGGCGTATCAAGTAATTCTACTTTGGCCCTTATTCTTTGGTCTACAGCAATAACTATGCAAGGTCTACCATACACTACAGCATGTTCCCCAAAAAGCATTAATTTACCAGGGGCCGAGACAGTAATACTATTGTTAAATTGTTTCATTGGTAATCAGTTTTCTAATCTTAGTCCCTTTGTTCCCAGTTTGGTTTTAAAATAATCTAAATTATATGATTTGGCAATTTGTTTGATAATGGATGGTGTGGGATGGTAACAAAGCAGTGCTCCTGTTGGTCCTTCTATTGCTCCAGCTCCGCAAATCTTGGCAGCTCCACCCCTTTTTTCGATTATTCTAATAATTGATGCAACTTCTTTGGAAACTACTCCAATAGATTCTAAATTTTTCTCACCCTGAATTATGATTTTAATCAATTCTTTTTTATCCGCCCCCTTTAAAACAGAAAGCAATTCTTTTGCTAACTTTTCCTGATTGTCAAATAATTCCTTAAACTTTGCCGCGTTTGAACTTACCATTTCCACCATCTCTTTAGTGGACTGTTTTGGAGTACCGGTATAAATAATGACAAAATTTTTTTCCAGTTTGGCAGGAATAGCAAAGGGGAGAGGTTGGATGATCTTTAAATCTTCAGATTCTTTTCTAAACCAAATTAAACCTCCGAAAACCACAGCGCAGTTATCTGCTCCTGAAGGGTTACCATGGAAAGCTTTTTCTGCCTCATAAGTTAATTCATTAACTAAATCTAAATCCCATTTAACTTTTAAAAAGTTCAGTAAAGCTGCTATGTAGCAAGCTGATATGGCTGCAGAAGAGCCCAGGCCTGCTCCAATAGGGAGTTGGGAAGAAATAGTCAATTGATATGATGGGATATCTTTGATTTTTAGGTACTTTTTAACAATAGGTTCAATTATTTTTTTAAAGTTGTCATTCTGAAGCGACAGCGAAGAATATAATTTTGGATTTATACCCTTCGTTTCACTCAGGGTGACAGTAACTCTCAAGTTTACTGTTGCTAGTAGCGCTGGTTTGCCATACACTACCGAATGTTCTCCCAGCAAGTGGATTTTACCAGGGGCGGAAAAAGTAATAGGACGCCCATTTGTCATATAAGTTTGGCCTTGATGCCATATTCGATTACTTCATCAAGCCCTACTTTGCCCCTTTTCCTAACTACAGTCATGACTTGCCTGCCAATTTTAAGATCTTTTTCTTCGCAATCCACTAATTGTAAAGGCATCTTTTGGCCATCTTCCAGCTCCACAATTGCTACAAAGTAAGGGGCTTCATGTTCAAAGCCGCTTGGGGCCACAAAGACTTTGGTCCAAACCAAGAGTCTCCCTGTTTTGTTCAGGTTTTTATTTATTTGTTTATGATGACGCCAAACTGTAACTGGACTATTCATGTTTGCAAAATATGTATTGCCACTGTTGCTCCGGTTCCGCCGACATTTTGTGTTAGACCTAAATTTGCTCCTCTGACTTGTCTAAGGGCGGCTGATTGACGGAGTTGTTGGGTAATTTCAATGATTTGTTTAACTCCAGTTGCTCCAACTGGATGACCGCAGGCTTTCAACCCCCCTGAAGTATTAACCGGGCACCTACCACCCAATTGGGTGGACCCTCCGGCAATAAATTTGCCCCCCTCGCCTTTGGGACAAAAACCCAAATCTTCCATTGCCAAAATTTCGGCAATGGTAAAACAATCGTGGACTTCGGCAATTTTGATATCATCAATTTCAACTCCGGCTTGATCAAAGGCTATTTTAGCAGCCAGCTTGGTAGCTTTAAGCTCGGTGAGGCTATCCCTTTGAGCAAGGTCGATATTATCAGTTGCCACAGCGCTGCCGCTGATAAATATTCCTGAAGATTCTGTTGCAGAAAGAACCACTGCAGCTGCCCCGTCCGTAATAGGAGAACAATCAAGCAAACCAAGCGGGTAGGATATTGAGTTGCTCTTTAAGACTTGTTCTAAAGTGATCTCAAAAGGGTAATGAGCTTTGGGGTTGAGAGTTGCATGGGAGTGATTTTTTACGGCAACTTGGGCAAGTTGTTCTCTGGTAGTGCCGTATTTTTGCATATGGGCTTGAGCTAACAGCGCATAAAGGGCAGGAAAAGTCAAACCGGCTTTTCTTTCCTGGGAGGAGCTTGCGCCCATCAAAGCCCAGGTGATTTGACTGGTGGAAGCATCAGTCATTTTTTCCGCCCCCACCACCAGCGCATTTTTATAAGTTCCAGCCAGCAGGCTTTGGATGGCCAAATGGATGGCCAAACCTCCGGATGCACAAGCGCCCTCCACTTTGAAAGATGCGCAATTTAGGTCTAAAGAGGAAGCGATAACCGCTCCTAAGTGATCTTGTCCGGCAATTTTTCCGATCAGCATATTGCTGACAAAGACAGCGTCAATTTTATTTTTATTCATTTTGGCATCCTTGATAGCTTCTTTAGAAGCTTCAAAAGCCAAATCCAGTAAAGATTTATCCCACATCTCGCCAAATTTTGTCAAACCAACACCAGCCACAGCAATTTTTGTCATATTCTGTATTTATTAATGATATTTCTTGCCACTAGTGAATAATCTATCATCTGTTTGTGGTGAATTTGACTCTGGACTGAATTAGTATTTTTTCTTTGAAACTTCCTTAGAAGGGGAGTAGTTTCCATCACAAAAGCGTCTGCCCCTGCGCCTGAGCCATAAGAGCACATAAAGATCTTTTGTTTTGGTTTGGCAATATCTAAAACAGCAGCCAAACCAACCAATGAGGAAGCAGAGTAGGGGTTGCCTATTTGAGAAACTACAAAACCTGATTTAATTTGTTCCGCGCTAAAGCCTAATCTTTTGGCAGCCTCCTTTGGGAATTTGCCATTTGGCATATGAAAAACAGCATGGGTAAAATCTACAGGCTTAAGTTGGGTTTTTTCTAACAGTTTGCTGGATGCTCCTATGACATGAGTAAAGTAAGCAGGCTCGCCGGTAAACCTGCCTCCATGAGAGGGAAATTTCTCCGTATCCCTTCTCCAAAAATCCGGGGTGTCGGAAGAGTAGGAAGTGAAATCTAAAATATTTGCCAAAGTATCCTGGGTGCCTAAGATAAAGCTGGCTGCTGCTGAGGAAGCAGTGTATTCCAAAACATCAGCTGGTTTAGATTGGGCCATATCTGATCCAATTGCCAAACAGTACTTTATTCTTTTGCTCTCAGTCAGCCCTGATAGCAGTTGTATGCCGGCAGTGCCTGCTTTGCAGGCAAACTCTAAATCAACTGCCAGTAACTGCTCACTCAGGCCTAAAATGCCGGCAATTGTCGTGGAGGAGGGTTTAACAGCATAAGGGTGGGATTCGCTGCCTACGGTAATGGCGCCAATTTTACCCAAATCAAATTGGATAACTGAGGCAGCATTTAAAGTAGCTTCAACAGCTAAAGTGATAGCATCTTCGTCAACCGAGGCTACAGCTTTTTCCAAAACTCCCAGGGATTTTTCCATATCCGCTGCCTCCTTGCCCCAAGCCTGGGCAATTTGAGATGGTTTGATTCTGTATTTAGGAATGTATACTCCGTATGAGATGATACCAATCATAAGTCAAGAAAATCCGATAGCTGACGTTTACGTAAGTAAAGGCAAGCTTTACTTATATACCACTTGCAAATGACTTTGCTACGGGTATAACCATTCGTAAGCTCATTTTGAGATAAACTGTTTGCAAAATGAGCAACGATTGGTATAGCTGAGAATTGGTAGCTATTTCCCTTTCCTTCCTAAAAGGGAATGTGCTTTTGCCAATGTCTTTGCTGCCAGACTGGCTATTAAAGATAACTCTCCTGCTAAAACTGCTGCTCCCACAGCTTCAGAATATTCTAGCACATTAGCAACTTTCATGATTTTTAATGCTTCCTCCTGAGTTGGCAGGTGAGTTCCGCCTCCCACTATTCCCACCACCAGGGAGGGGAGGTAAATTGAAAAATAAAGGGAACTATTTTCTAAAACCTCGGCTGTGGTGATTCCTAAACTGCCTTCTACTACATGGGCAGGATCCTGGCCGGTGGCAATAAAAATAGCAGCCAAAATATTGGCAAAATGAGCATTAAATCCCAAAGATCCGCTCATCATAGAACCCAGATGGTTTTTACGGGAAACTACTTCTGAAATTTTCTCAGGAGTTGTTTTAAGCAGGTTTCCAACGAGCTTTTTATCCAGTATCACTTCTGCCCAGACTTTTTTACCTCTGCCTTCGATGAAGTTTAACCAGGCCGGTTTCTTATCTATATCAAAGTTGCCGGCCAGAGAGATGCATTCAGCCTTGGTTTCTTGCTCAATTAAGCGGATAGCTTGCTCAGAGGCAATTGTAGCCATATTCATGCCCATGGCATCGGCAGTATAGTAGGAAAATCTGACAAATAAATTTTTGCCAGCCAGGGAACTTTGCACTTTTAGCAGTTTGAGATGGGAAGAAGTTTTTTGGGTAGTTTGGGAGATTAAGGGGATATGGCTTTCAATCCATTGCTTAGTTTGCAAACTGTGTTTTAGTCCGAGCGTTTTAAAAACAGGACCGCGGGTTATTCCTACGTCCATTACAAAAACTGTAGCCCCGCCGGCTTCAGTTACAGCTTTACAGCCTCTGGAAATTGAGGCGACTAGTGCTCCCTCTGTGGTGGCAAGCGGAAGGAAAACATTAAGTGAATTAGAGTGTTTGAGTATCTTAAGTGGTCCTGCTACTCCTAAAGGGATTTGGGTGGCGCCAATCAGATTTTCTATATTTCTGCCAATTACCTGACCTTCGGTAAAGCTAAAATTGCCAATGCTACCTAAACTTAACCCCAATTCTTTTTCCAGAAACTGACGCCTTTTTTGGGCGGTTTTAAAGCTTCTTAAGCCCTTACTGTTTTCTTGCATTGAAAGCCAATTCTACCAATTCAGGCATCTTCAGGCAAGTAGTCCTCAAGCATAATTACACGTCCATTAGTGATTCTCCCATGAGCTTTTTGGTCATCACTGACCAGTTGACAACCTTCTTGCTCTGCCAGGGCTAAAAAGCAGGCATCATAAGCAGTCAGGTCATATTGCTTCATCAGTGCAGCAGTTATTTGTAAAACAGGTAAGGTAATTTCTACAATATTGATGGGCATTTCATACAATGCAGCCAGTGCCAAGTTAGATGCTCCGATAGAAGAATACTTACCTTTTATAAAGGCATTTAGAAGTTCAATCAAAAGAAAATCCGGTAAAATAACGGTTATTTTCCCTGATTGCAAGTCCTCCCAGACTTTTTTAGCTTTAGCAACGTGACGCTCGTTTAAGCGATGAAACCATTGAATCACTACCGAAGTATCCAAAACGTATGCAGGCATTTTTAAAAGCGGCTGTCTCTATCTTTCCGTACAAAATCAGTTAATTTAATATTCTGCTTGCCGGATTTACTGAAATCTTCCATAGTTTGCCAAATTTTACCCCACTGCTTTTTTGTTAATTTTTTCTGAACCTGCTGAGGATGAGAAATAGGCAATCTCTCCACCCTAAAACCATCTTCAGCAGTAATGATTTTAACCAGCACTTCATCTTCATTCCAACTTAAAGCCTGTCTGATGGCCTGGGGGATTGTTAATTGCCCTCTCCCTCTGATTTTAGCTATAGTTTGAGTATAATTCATATTAGTAAGAATATCAGATCAATCACATTTTGTCAATTATGATATATTATACCTTTGCCTCGCATAATGGATTTTAAAAACTATCTTAAAGTTAATGCAAAAAAAATCAACCAGGAACTGGATAGTGTTTTGGCAGACTTTTTAGCTGAGGTTAAAAGTACCAGCCCTAAGTTGTTGTCTAAGGCTAAAGGATTCCTAGATTTCTGTAAAGGCGGCAAAAGAATTAGAGGGGTATTGGTTAATCTAGGGTATGAAATAGGCAAAGGCAGGAAAACTGATGAGATTTTTAAAATTGGAGCTGGATTGGAAATATTGCATACGGCAATTTTAGTGCATGATGATATTATTGATGAAAGCCCCCTTAGGCGTGGCAAACCTTCCCTGTTTAAAACCATAGGTTTATATTCAGCATTAACATTAGGGGATTTAGGCTTCTTTTTGGCATTTAAAATAATTGCTGAAAGCAATTTTCCAAACAAAAATGAAGCTCTAAGAGTACTTTCCAAAACAATGATTGATACAACAATCGGACAAATGATGGATATACAAAAGCAAGACCCGGAACTTACCGCTCAACTTAAAACTGCCCAATATACTATTTTTGGCCCATTAACATTAGGGGCTACCCTGGCTCGGGCGGATAAGAATTTAATCAGGGTATTTAGGGAGTTTGGGGAAGATTTGGGGATAGCTTATCAAATTAAGGATGATATTTTGGATCAAGATTTAAATTCAGCAGAAATTACCAGGGCCCAAGGTTATGTTAATAAGGCAAAAAAGATGATACCAGATATAACTAAAGATCCAAATATGAGTAAATTATTAGAACAGATGGGAGACTATTTAATAGAAAGGAGAAACTAGCTGAAAGCTGACTACTATGAAAAAAGAAAATATCCCTTCTCATATTGCCATTATCATGGACGGTAACAGACGCTGGGCCAGAGCACATAATCTTCCTGATATTAAGGGGCATGAAAAAGGGGCGGAAATGTTGGAAAAAGTGGTGGAGGAAGCAGAAAAGTTAGGAATTAAGACTATCACAGATTATGCTTTGTCAACTGAAAATATTAAAGAAAGGGCCAAAAGAGAAGTATATTCTTTATTTAACTTAATCAGGAAGGTTTATCGTAGCAGGCTTAATAAGATGATGCAAAAAGGAGTGAAAGTAGCAATATTGGGGGAGATGGCTGGTTTGCCTTGGGCAATTAAAAAATTAATTGAGAGTATCAAAAAAGTTTACATTAAAAATGAATCAATCAAATTAAATATTGCCCTAAATTATGGGGGGAAAAAGGAGTTAGTTGAAGCAGTCAAAAACTTAATCAAAGAAGGCATAGACGTTAATAAGATTAATGAAAAAAGCATTGATAAACATCTTTATACCAATGGCGGACATGATCCGGAGTTAGTGATCAGGACCGGCGGCAGGATCAGGCTGTCCAATTTTTTGCTTTGGCAAACAGCCTATTCTGAGCTTTATTTTACCAAGACCTTGTGGCCTGACTTTGGGCCTTCGGAGCTAAGGAAGGCAGTTACTTGGTATCAAACGCAACAGCGGAATTTCGGTAAGTAAAAGTTTTAAAATTTATTGTTCAAAACAATATAAAGGATCATTAAGAATACATTCATCACCAGCGATAGCAAAACTCCAACCATTATCTTTAAGCGAATTATGCCCGACAAAACCATAAAATGAAGATAACGAACTTGTCCAATTAGAACAAGATCCTGAAGAATTATGTGTCCCATCAGGGTTAGTACTAGTCCATACTCGGCTAGAAGCAGCAAGAGCATTATTTTCTGTTCTATTAATAGGGTTTTGAATCGAACCATCAGTCAAGTCTGTCCAATTGTTTGCAATTACAGTTCCATTAAGCAGAGCAAAATTACTATTTCTGTAAGAACTTGTTGAATTAAAGCGAACACTTGGCGAATTACCAGCTGATTCACTTATCCAAGCTTTCCATGTACCTCCAAGACTTGCGCTATTTGCAGCAGTCTGACATTTCGCATCTGCTCCAGCAACGCCACCTAAATTACCATTATAGTTGGTACTTGTTATAAATACTCTAATTGGAACTGGGGTAGGAGTTGGAGTAGGGGTGGCACCAGGACTGGGTAAAGGGAAAGATGCGTCAATCTCCGACCATTTTTGGTAAGTGTCAGCCAAAAAGTTTCTGAAGATAACTAGAAATTTTGGCTGATGGACAATTTTTTCTGCCGGCTGGGAAAAATTAGCAATTTGAGT
>JACQIX010000008.1 GCA_016198275.1 Candidatus Daviesbacteria bacterium
TCGAGGCAAATCTGGATCTCACTACCTGGCTTGTTAAATACAACTCCTACAGACCTCATGAAGCCCTTGCTAATTTAACTCCTTTAGAGTATGCTCAGAAAAACTTCTTTCAAGTGTTACCTATGTGGTCTGCCAGTACAAAAATTTGACTTTTAATGTATAATAGTAGTTAGAAGTATGAATATACAAAGTCAAGTAAATTATTTTTGGTTTTATTTTGCCACCCGCAGGGAGGTCAGCTAACGCTGTAAAGAATAAAACCTTACAACGTTTATAGCCTCCCCGATAGGGAGGTTTTTTTGTGGGAAAAACAATAAAAATATGAATAAACATAAAAAAATAGTTAAAAATTCAATTATTATTGCTGGTCCTTGTGCTGCAGAATCCAGAGAGCAAATTATAACCTCAGCGAAGGAAGCTAAAAAAAGAAAAGTTGACTTTATGAGAGTTAGTCTATGGAAACCTAGAACAAAACCAGGTTTTGACGGATTAGGAAAATCAGGAATACCATTTCTGATTGAAGTAGTAAAAATGGGTATTAATCCAGCAACTGAGGTTTTGTTGCCTTCTCATGCTAAAGCTGTGATGAAAGCTGTGTTACCTGTATTAAAACAGGGAAAACTACTACTTTGGATTGGTTCTAGAAACCAAAACCATATAGTGCAACAACAGATAGCAAAAGTTACAAGTAAAGATGAAAGAGTTATGCTTTTGGTGAAAAATCAGCCATGGTCTGATGAGGCACATTGGGAAGGAATCGTTGAACATGTTCTTTCAGTAGGAATTAACAAAGAAAATCTTATCCTATGTCATAGAGGGTTTGGGCCAAATGGTCATAACCCCTTGGGTTTACGTAACATACCAGATTATGAAATGTCGATGAGAATAAAAATGAAAACTGGTCTACCAATGGTATTTGATCCTTCACATACAGGTGGATTAGTTCCCAATGTATTAAAACTAGCAAAAGAAGCTTTAAATCATGACTTTGATGGTGCGATGGTTGAAGTACACCCAGACCCTACCAATGCTCTAACTGATGCAAAGCAGCAGCTCACTTGGGAACAATTTGATAGGATGGTTAAAGCATATGAAAAAAATTAATGTTCATATAAAAACCAATAGACAACAAGATTACCCTATTTTTATTGGGGTGGGGTTACTCGAGAAAATTAATTCTTTAGTAGATATTACTAAATATTCAAAAGCTGTAATTGTAACTGATAAAAATATCCCCTCATCCTTGGTACAAAATTTACAAACTGCCTTGGGATTACCAAATTCTGTTGTGGTTTTAGAAAGTGGCGAACAACAAAAAGATTTAGAGAATGTACAAAAGGTCTGGAAAGCTTTAAAAGATTTTGGCTGTGATAGAAAATCATTAGTTATAAATCTTGGCGGCGGTGTTGTTGGAGATATTGGTGGATTTGCTGCCTCTACTTTTATGAGGGGTATAGATTTTTTGCAAATTCCAACCACCTTACTTGCTCAAGTTGATGCCAGTAGTGGAGGAAAGGTAGGCATTAATTTATTAGGAATTAAAAACTTAGTCGGAACATTTCAACAACCAATTGCAGTGATTATTGATATTGATACATTATCTACTCTTCCTCAGAGAGAATTAATCTCAGGCTTTGCTGAGATAATTAAACATGGTTTAATTGCCGATAAAGAATATTTTCTTTTAGTTACTTCGAAAAAAGCGCAAGAGTTTTCTCAAGATGAATTAATAGAAATTATTAGTAAATCAGTTCAAATAAAAGCGGATATTGTCTCTCAAGATGAAAAAGAAAGTGATCTCCGCAAATTATTAAATTTTGGTCATACTATTGGTCATGCTGTAGAGGCAATGAGCCAAGAGAGTAACAAACCTCTGCTCCACGGTGAAGCAATTAGTATTGGGATGGTGATAGAGGGAAAGTTATCCAAAATTCTAGGATTACTTTCTAATGAAGAATGTGAAATCTTGGAACAAGCATTAATTAAGGCAGGTCTGCCAACTACTTTGGATTTACCAGTAGATGATATTTTAGAGAAAATAAAATCCGATAAGAAAAATGTAAAGGGAGAAACTAAATTTACTCTTCTTGAAGGTATTGGAAAAGCTATTATCAACAAATTGGTGGATGACTTCACTATTAGAAAGGTTTTATGAAAATAAGTCCTCCGCTGAGTAATTCTCGCAAAGCTCGAATTATTGAATTAAAATCTTTACTAAAACCTATACCAGCCAGTGTTAGTATTCCTGGATCCAAAAGTTACACAAATAGAGCGCTTTTCATTGCTGCAATGAGTGGATTCAAAGTTAAAATTACAAATCCTCTAATTAGTGATGATACAAAAGCGATGATTGATTGTCTTAAAACTCTAGGAGTTAATATTTTGGAGGAAAAAAATTGTATTGAGGTTTCTGGTAATTTAAAAAAAATCCCTCATCGTTCATATAATTTGAATGCTAATCTTTCAGGAACAACTTTGCGTTTTATATTAGCGTTGTCTACAATCATCCCTGGAACCAAAATATTGAGCGGGAAGGAAGGATTAAATAAACGTCCGATTGGTGATCTTGTTGAGGGACTAAGACAACTTGGTGCCAAAATAGAGTATCTCTACAGAAAAGGCTATCCCCCTATTAAAGTTTTGTCATCAAAACTTATCTCAGGAACCATAAAAATTAAAGGGTCTATCAGTAGTCAATATATTTCGGCAATTTTGATGGTGGCTCCTCTTGTCGGTGAGGTGAATATTGAAGTATTAGAATCACAAGTGTCTACTCCTTACATAGATATGACAATTGATACTATGGAAAAGTTTGGGGTTAAGGTCAGAAATATAAACTTCAAAAAATACAACATTTCATCTGATCAAAAATATAATGCAAAGCAATACTTGGTAGAGGGCGATTTATCATCAGCCAGCTATTTTCTCGCAATTGCTGCTTTAACTAAATCAGAAATAACTATAGAAAATATTAATCCTCAATCTAAGCAAGCGGATATGAAATTTATCAAAATCCTAGAGAATATAGGAAATAAAATAACTTTTAGGGAAAATGAGGTTACAATAACTGGAGCAGGAGTTAAACCAGTTAATGTAAATATGCAGGATTGTCCTGATCAAATTCAGACTCTATCAGTACTTGCTGCATTTGCTAATGGTATTAGCAAAATTGAAGGTATTTCCTCTCTTAGGATAAAAGAAACAGACCGGGTTTTTGCTTTAAGACAAGAATTAAAAAAGATGGGTATAAAAACCTCGGTAACAAAAGATGAATTAACTATCCATGGAGGTAATCCAAATGCAGCAACTATTGAAACTTATGGGGACCATAGGATGGCTATGTCATTTGCTATCGCTGGATCAAAACTTTCAGGGATGAAAATTTCCAACCCAAATGTTGTTAGCAAAACTTTTCCTGACTTTTTTGAAAAATTAAAATCAGTAGGTATTAAAATAGATATTGTTAACTCTAAAAACATTGTGCTCATTGGTATGAGAGGAAGTGGTAAAACTACAATCGCCAAAATGCTTTCTAAAAAGCTTAACAAATTATATATCGATCTAGATGAAATGCTGGCAAAAAAAATGAAGATGAGTATTTCACAAATTGTTGAGAAATTTGGCTGGGAATTTTTTAGAGACCAGGAATCAGAAATTGTAAAACAAGTATCCAATAGCCAAGACGTAATTATTTCAACAGGTGGCGGAGTGGTCACACGGTTAGATAATATTGAAGCCTTACGCAAAAATGGAATCTTAATTTATCTTAATACCCCTTTGGAAACTTTGGTCAAAAGAGTGGCAGGTAAAATTGGAGAAAATCCTAAAATGCCTGCTTTAACTGACAAAAAAGATCCTAAAGCAGAAATTGCTTATGTTTTATCACAAAGAGAAAAACTATATAAACAAGCTGCTCATCAAATTCTTTTAATAGAGAATTTAAGACCGAACGAAATTGCAGATAAAATAGTCTCTAAATTTAAGGAGGTATCATGAAAATTTGTTTAAGTATTGGATACCCAATAAAAACTTCCCAATCACCATCGATGCATAATGCTGGTTATAAAAAATTGGGGATTGACTATGAGTTTATTTATCTTAGCGCAGAGGTAAAACCAAAGGATCTAAAAAAGGCTATCGATGGAGTAAAAGCTCTTGGAATAAGAGGAGTGAGTGTAACTATGCCTCATAAACAAAAGGTTTTGAAATATTTGGACAAAATTGATGAGGAAGCCAAAGAAATCGGTGCTGTAAATACTATTGTTAATGATAATGGAACTTTAACAGGTTTTAATACTGACTCAATTGGTGCAATCGTAGCTTTAGAAAAAAAGACAAATCTTAAAAGGAAAAGTGTTGCTTTAATCGGTGCAGGTGGAGCTGCCAGGGCAATTGTATATGGATTAAGAAAAAAGAGTTCAATAGTTAAAATCTTTAACAGATCCTTAGATCATGCAAAGGAACTAGCTAAAGGATTTGGTTGTGAATATGCTGCTTTAAATTCTTTAGAGCAAGCTTTAGATATGGATATAATCATCAATGCCACATCAGTTGGAATGAATGAAGATAGAAGTCCAATTAATAAAAAATTCTTAAATAAAAACCAAATTATTTTGGATATTGTTAACTCCCCTAAAGAGACAAAATTAATTAAAGATGCAAAAGAAAAAGGAGCAGAGATTATTTATGGTTATGAAATGCTTTTATACCAGGGTATTGAACAGTTTAAACTTTACACAGGTTTTAATGCACCTGTGGATGCAATGAGGGAGGTTTTAGTTAAAAACCTAAAATGAAAATAAAGTATTGCTTACCTATTATTAAAAATACTAAAGAGGAAGTTTTGCAGGAAGTTTTGCAAAGCCTAAGATCTTATGACTTTTTTGAAGTTTGGGTTGATTATATAGAAAACAGAGATGAAAATTTTGTTCAAGATTTAATAGGTCAATTCAAAGAAAAACTTATTATTGTTTCTCGAAGGCAAAATCTAGAGGAAGTTAGTATGAATTTGGAGAAAAGGCTGAAAATAATTTCTCTTTTGGAAAATAGTCAATCAATGATTGACTTGGATATATTAATGCAAAAAGATGAATTGGATCAAATTAAAAACAAAAAGATGAAAGTAAAAACCATTATTTCATATCATAATTATCAGGAGACACCTGACGATAGTAAACTTAAAGAAATTATTGATACAATGAAAATATATGATCCAGAGGTCTTTAAGATTGCAACTAAGTGTAACAATCAAAAGGACGCATTAAGATTATTGGGGCTACTTTTAGCAATGAAAGAAAAAGATGTCAAAGCGATTATTTTAGGGATGGGTGAGTCGGGGATTATTACCAGAATTTTTGGAACAATATGGGGCAATGAAATGATTTTTGCACCTAAAAATCTTGCTGAATCTTCTGCCCCAGGACAATTAACTAAAGAACAACTGGAAACAATATTTAGAGTATTGGGGAAATAATATGGCAGGAAATACATTTGGACAATTATTTAAAGTAACAACCTTTGGAGAATCTCATGGAGGGATGGTGGGTGCAGTGGTTGATGGGTGTCCTCCGGGAATTGAAATTTCAGAAGGTGAAATTCAAGTCGAGCTTGATCGAAGAAAGCCTGGTCAGTCTTCTATCACTAGCCCTAGAAAAGAAGAGGATGAAATAAAAATTGCCTCAGGACTTTTTGAAGGCAAGACAACGGGTACTCCAATTTTACTTTTGGCATATAACAAAGATATTAGGCCAGAAGACTATCAAGAGATGAAAGATTTATTTAGACCAGGCCATGCAGACTTTACCTACACAAAAAAGTACGGCTTTAGGGATTGGCATGGTTCTGGCAGGGCCTCCGCCAGGGAAACTTTAGCAAGAGTAGCCGCAGGGGCCATTGCTAAAAAATATTTAAAAGAAAAATTAGGAATTGAATTTATCAGCTACGTTGAGCAAGTAGGTGATATAAAAACCGATATGGATTTTAACCATGTGATAATGGAACAGATTGAATCCAATATAGTTAGATGTCCGGATCAGGAGATTGCTGAAGAAATGATTAAACTAATCGAACAAATGCAAAATGAGGGAGATTCTATTGGTGGTGTGATTCGGGCTGTTGTTAAAAATGTTCCCATAGGTTTAGGAGAACCAGTTTTTGATAAGCTATCTGCCGATTTAGCCAAAGCCATGGTGTCTATTAATGCTGTTAAGGGTTTTGAAATAGGCTCAGGATTTGATGGTGTAAAAATGAAAGGATCAAAGCACAATGATCAATTCCTGCAAAAGGATGGAAAAATTGCACTCAAAACTAATTATGCCGGAGGAACTTTGGGCGGGATTTCTAATGGAGATACGATCTATTTCAGGGTAGCATTTAAACCTGTTTCAACAATCTCAAAAACACAAGAAACTGTAGATACAAATGGTAATAAAGCTAGTTTAGAAGCTGCAGGAAGACATGACACCTGTGTTCTGCCTCGTGCTGTTCCTATTGTAGATGCTATGGCAGCGTTGGTAATTATGGATCATTACTTAAGACATAAGGCACAAAATCTATGAGCAATGAATTAGAAGATTGGAGAAAGCAAATTGATAGCATTGATGAAAAAATATTGAATCTTTTGGCAAAAAGAATGAATATTTCCGGTAAAATTGGGAAATTCAAAAAAGAAAAGAACGTATCTTTATTAGACAAAAAAAGGCTGGAAGAGATATTAACATCCAATGTCAAAACAGGTGAGAAACTTGGACTTTCAAAAGATTTAATTAAAAATCTTCTCCACCTTATTCATAAATACTCCTTAGAGATACAAAAAAAGGCTTAGATATGAGCAGTATTAAAACAGCAAAACGATTGAATCTGTTTGGTGAATATGTGTTTTCAAAACTGGGAAAAGCCGTTAAAGAAGTTGAAGCAAAATCTAAGCGGAAAGTTTTAAACTTCGGTCCTGGTAATCCTGATGTGGCACCTAACCCTCTGTATATAGATAAACTCAGTGAGTTTTTAAGAGACAAAGATGCGCATTTGTACCCGGGTTATGGTGCAAATGATGAATTCGCACAAGGAGTTGTATATTGGTACAAAAAAAGATTTAATGTTAACCTAGAAAAGACAGAAGTTTTACCTTTGTTAGGAGCAAAAGATAGCATTAGCCATCTGCCATTGGCTTTATTGGATGAAGGTGATGAAGTTCTGATTCCAGATCCTGGTTATCCAGCTTTTAGTGAACCGGCCCTAATGGTAGGATCAAAACCTGTTTATTATGACTTAAAAGAAGGATTTAATTTTAAAATCTCTTTGGAACAACTTGAAGAGAAGATTTCCAATAAAACAAAATTTATTTGGATAAATTTTCCATCAAATCCAACAGGTCAAGTTGCCACCTTAAAAGAGCTGGAGAAAATTGTTATCTTTGCCAAAAAGCATAATATCTTAATTGTTTATGACAATGCCTATTCTGAAATAACTTTTGATGGTTATGCAGCTCCTAGTATCTTACAAATTGACGAAGCAAAGGATATTTCTGTAGAGCTTGGTTCTTTTTCCAAAACATTTTCTTTTGCAGGATTTCGGATGGGATGGATTGTTGGAAATAGTAAGGTGATTCAAGCATTGGCGAAAGTAAAATCACAAATGGATTCTGGTATGTCTACTCCTTTACAAAAACTTGCCAGTTTTGCACTTACTAATACTGATGAAAAATGGCAGCAGGACATGATCGCAAGTTACAAGGAAAGAAGAGATATTATAGCCCATTACTTAAAAAAACTAGGACTTAACTTCACAATTCCCAAAGGAAGTTTATATATTTGGGCAAAGATCCCAGAAACCGCAAAGTCCTGCGAAGAGTTTTGTCTGAAACTTCTTTGGGAAAAACAAATACTTTTTACTCCAGGAACTGCTTTTGGTAAAAATGGAGAACGTTTTGTTAGAGTGAGTATCTGTATCAACATTGATGAGATTGAGAGTTATTTTGTATGAAAAAAATTAGCATTGTAGGTTTTGGCAGGTTTGGTGAAATATATGATCAGATTTATAACAAATTATTGCCAAGACAACTTAATGCTCATTATTTAACCTTTGGCATTCAAGGCGGAATTGGCAGCTTTAATGAAGAAGCAATACAGTACTACCTTAAAAAGGAAGGAATTAAGAAATATAGGATCAAGTATCTGTATACATCAGAAAATGTTCTACGCGCTTTGCATAAAGGTGATATTGATAGAGGTCAACTTGCCATTCATAATTCTGTTGGAGGTATTGTAGATGAAAGTATTGAAGCAATGGCTAATTACAAGTTTAAGATTATTGAAGAATTTGCTATCAAAATTTCTCATGCTCTGATGATTAGAAAAGATGCAACATTCTCCGAAATAACAACTATAATGACTCATCCCCAAGTGTTGGCACAATGCAAAGGGACTCTAGTTAAAAAGTATCCGCATATTAAACAAACTTCTGGTGAAAAAGCATTGATTGACCATGCAGTGGTAGCAAAACATTTATCAGAAGGTAAACTGCCAAAAAATATAGCAACTATGGGTAGCAAGGTAATTGCAGAAATTTACGATCTTCAAATTATTGAGGATAATTTACAGGATGCGGAAGAAAACTACACCAGTTTCCTTCAAGTTGCCAGAAGTTGAGACTATTGGTAGAATACTTAAAGTTACAAATGGATAATCTTCCTCCGGAAAAGATATTTAAAAGCTATGATATTAGAGGAATTTACCCTGCAGAAATAAATGAAGATTTTGCTATTCCGATCACCAGGGCAGTTTATAAACTACTACAAATTCAACTGGGAACTAATGAGCCTTTAACTATTGCAGTTGGCAGAGACATGAGGCTTTCATCCCCAGCAATTTTTAAGGCAGTCACCAAAACTTTAGTGCAATTAGGTGTTAAGGTAATTGATTTAGGAATTGTTTCCACCCCTACTTTTTATTTCGCAGTATTTAAACATAAATATGATGGAGGCTTACAAATTACTGCTTCTCATAACCCTAAAGAATATAACGGCATCAAGATAGTCAGAATTGCTCAAACAGGCCTAATAAAAATAGGTAAAAGTACAGGAATGGATGATATTAAAAGGATAGCAATTGAAAGTATGGATTTAGCTGAAGCTTCTGGTGGAATCATTACCAAGAAAGAAGGAGTAGTAACAGAAGAGGTTAAAAATGCCCTCAGGATTGCTGGAAATCCTAAACTTAAAAAGTTTAAAGTTGTGGCGGATGCTGCAAATGCTTTGGGAGCTTTATACATTGAAGAGCTTTTTAAACACATCCCTGGTGAGCTGATAAAAATGAATTTTGAATTGGATGGCACTTTTCCTGTTCATCAGGCAGACCCCCTACAAAAAGAAACCTTGGTAGGCTTACAAAAAAGAGTTGTTTCGGAGAGGGCTGATTTAGGACTTGCCCCTGACGGGGATGGAGATAGATTATT
Organism: Candidatus Daviesbacteria bacterium; assembly: GCA_016198275.1. Lineage (GTDB taxonomy): Bacteria > Patescibacteriota > Microgenomatia > Daviesbacterales > UBA10151 > JACQIX01. The sequence goes on from JACQIX010000008.1 coordinate 9,451, forward strand.
TTTTGTTGATGAAAAAGGGGAAATAGTATCACCTTCAATTATTACAGCTATTGTGGCCAAAGAACTTTTAAAAAAACATAAAGGGGCAAAAATCTTAGCAGATATAAGGTATATTATGACTCCTAAAAAAATTGTTGAAGAACTGGGCGGGACTTTTGTTATCACCAAAGTAGGACATGCTTTTATTACAGAAAAAATGCACGAAACAGGCAGTATATTTGCCGGAGAATCTTCAGCCCATTATTTTTTCAAAGAAACCGGCAATGCCGAATCACAACTACCGATTATACTGACAGTTTTTAAAGTAATGACAAGGGAAGGGAAAAATTTATCTGAGATAGTAAGAAATTTAAAAAGATCTCATGAATCAGGAGAATATAATTTTGAAGTCAAAAATGCCAGGGAAGTAATGGAAGCCATCAAACAGGAATTTCCGCAAGGTGAAATATCTGAGTTAGATGGAGTGGCTATTACTTTTGCTGATTGGAGATTGTCTTTAAGATCTTCTAATACAGAACCCCTTTTAAGGTTAAACATAGAAGCAGATATTAGCGGAGAAATTGAGAGTAAAAAAGAAAAGGTAATAGGACTTATTAAAAAGCATGCAGTTTTTAATAAATAATAGATTCTCGGCTTGCAACTTTAAGTTTTTTCTGCATTAATTAAGTGTGTATGCTCATCTTAAAAAACAAGCTATTTTTATTTCTGCTGCTTTTTTCGGCTCTGGTCATATCAACCTTAGCCATCAACAAATTTTATAACCAAGAGATTGGGAGATCTAAACTGACTCCATTTCCAAAAGCAAGTAATCCTAATGTTTTAGGAACCCAGGTGCCGCAGATTTATATTTCAGGGGGTGAATACGGTTACAGCAGTGGAGGGGTGATAACACTGGCTTCCACAGATGAGCCGGCAGTAGTAATTGGCGGATATAATATTTCCGGGGAAGCAGAAGTCTCCATGTATGAGGCAGAAGAGACAGCGCTTCTAGATTATTTAACTCATGATAAAGACGGCAAGCAGACAAAGAAAAATCCGGATACTGGTAAGTTTCGTTATGTGACAAGGGTCAACAAAAGTATCAATACCGGTTCCTATCAGGGATCAAAAGTACCATTACCATTTGCGGAAAAAGGCATTTGGTATTTAAAAGTTAAAATAGGTTCCACCAATGCAGATGCTTTTGTTTTAAGGTCTAATATCGGTGTATTGACTAAAGAAGGAAATAATGAGTTCATATTTTGGGGACAGAATTTTAAAACCAAAAGGAGTATCAGCGATGGAGTTATCAAAATATTTAATCTGCAAAACAGCCGTAAAGAGCTGCAAACAGTCTCTTTTGGGGCCGAGGGAATTGCTAAAGCAAATTTAAATGTTGAAGCTGATATTGCACTGGTACAACAAAATGATGATTGGGCAATTATTCCTATCAATCTTAAGTACTTAAATACTGGTTATTCTTACCAAACATTTCAGCCCAAGGGCAAACAGACCCGTTACTTTATTTTTACTGACAGACCGCTGTATAGACCAAGTGACACTGTTTATTTCAAAGCAATCTTAAGAGATGATGACGATGCCCGCTACAATATTCCCGGTGGTGAGGCTTTAGTCAAAATCTCTCCTGAATATGATGGTAAGCCTGTTTTAGAAAAAAGTTATCCAATATCAGCTGACGGCACAATCAGCGGGCAATATCAGCTACCTGCAAACGCAAAAATTGGTTACTATACTTTGGCTGTTAAAATGCCAAATCAAGCTGCTCAAACTGACTATTGGGATTCAGAATGGTCATCAAATTCAATTTCTTTTGACGTTGAATTTTTCCGAAAACCGGAATTTTCCATTGATGTAACTACCCCTAAAACAGAAGTTATTGCTTCTGATAAAACCACTTTTAAAATTAGCGGGACTTATTTCTCCGGACAGCCTTTATTGGGTCAAAAAGTAAAATATACTGTTTATTCGGCTGATTTTTATGAATATCAATACCTGAGTGATCAGCAATATCTTTCTCAAACTTTAAGCAGTGATTACCGCTATGGTTACTGGTACGGGAATACCAAAGTAGTAGAAGGCACTGCCACCTTAAATAAAAATGGTGAGGTGGAGATTGATATGGACACTAAACTGCCTTTTGCCAAAGGTCAAAACCAGGTATTTTCAATTGAAGCAACTATTGATGATGGCTCACAGAATCCTGCATTTAGCAGAAGGAATATCCTGGTTTATGCAGGGGAATATGGTATTTACCGCAAGGATTATTCTTGGGGATCAAAAGTCAACACAACTCTTTCTCTGCCAATTACTCTGGTTTCTCACAAGAATATAGGCAATGTTTCCGGTATTAATTTAACTGCCAAATTGCATAGAACTAATTGGATTGCATATCAGGAAGAAGATAAAAAGTATCCTTCCTATCGCCAGGAGCAAGAGGACTTGGCGAATATATCTGCCAAAACAGATAGCGGAGGAAATGCTACCTTTACCTTTACCCCAACCAAAATTGGTTCATACACCATTACCGTGGAAGGCAAAGACGGCAGGGGTAATTTAATCTCCAAAGTTTTTTACGCTTATGTTTCTGACGATGACCAGCCGTACTATAGCAATGAAGGAGATAACCAACTTACCATTTCCGAAGACAAACAAAAGTATCTACCTGCAGATACCCTACGACTTAATATATTTTCACAAATTCCGGACAGAGACGTTTTCCTATCTTTAGAAAGAGGCCGGGTTGACAGATTCCAGATAGTTCATCTAAATGGTAAAAGTAGCTCAATTGATATTCCTTTGGTTAATGCAGATATACCTAATATATTTGCCAAAGTTTCCAGTTTTTCTGCCAGCACCTTGGATTCCAACCAAACCAATGTGATTGTATCGCCGGAGAGCAAAAAAATAATCGTTAATATCATACCCAATAGTCAAACTTTCGGGCCCGGGGAAACAGTCACTGTTAATGTCTCTACCACGGATTCGGGAGGTAATAGTGTATCTTCTGAAGTGGCTCTTTGGGCAGTAGACAAGGCTATTTTTGAGCTTTCAGATAATAAGCTGGGAGATATATTTAAAACTTTCTGGGCAGAAAGGGCTAACACCACTCAAGATGCGCATTCTTTAGAAGGCATAGTAGTTAATCAGTCTGAGAGGGGTGGTGGCTGTTTTGCTGCAGGAACAAAAGTGCTGATGGGAAATGGAACTCTCAAAAATATAGAGGATGTGAATGTTGGGGATAATGTTTTAACCCGCAGCGAGAAAGACACCAAATTGGTTAGAGCTAAAGTCCTCAAGATACACAATACTGAAGTTTCTGGCTATCTTATATTAAATAGTCATCTGAAGATTACAGCAAATCATATACTACGGGTTAATAATATCTGGAAAGAGGCAGGCAGCATACAGATAGGTGATACTTTAACTGATGGACAAGGTAGACCAGTCAAAATAGAATCAATTGAATGGCAGGCAGGAAAATTTAATGTTTACAATTTAGAGATTGAAAAATACCATACTTATTTTGCCGATAATGTTTGGGTTCACAACCAAAAAGGCATAGAGAGAAGTACTTTTAAAGACACGGCTTACTGGAATCCTTCCATCCATACAGATACAGCAGGACGGGCTAAAGTTAGCTTTAAGTTACCTGATAATCTAACTACCTGGACACTGGCAGCTGTTGGCTCAACATTAGATACCAAGGTTGGGCAGACTACCAATGAAATAATTGTCTCCAAAGATGTGATAGTCCGTCCGATTTTACCAAACATTTTGCGTCAGGGTGATGAGATTATTTTGTCAGCTTTAATGCAAAACTTCACCCAAAACGGTCAGATATTTGACGTTGATCTGCAATTCGACTCCGGCCGTATTGAACAAGCACTGCAGAATATTCAAATTAAATCTAACGGAATGGAACAATTATATTGGAAAGTCAGACCTGCTACCCAAAACGATAAATCTAAGTTAGTCTTTTCTGCCCGAGTCAAAGATAATGCTAAATTGGCAGATATTGTGACCCAGGAAATCCCGGTCAGGGCATTTGGCTTTGAGCAAAATTGGGCAGAAACTGGTGAGGGTGCAAAAACCTTTGAGGTTAAACTCGCCTCAGACAGCCACAAAGAAAAATCAAAAGTAACACTATCGTTATCCCCCACAATTATTGGTACGCTGCCAACAGCAATGAAGTATCTTATTAATTACCCTTACGGTTGCGTTGAGCAAACTACCAGCAGATTTGTCCCGGCTGTGATAGCTTTGCTGAACCAGGATTTATTTGCCGAAGCTTTGAAAGATAAGGATATAAACGACGTCATTCAAAAGGGTTTGTCAAGATTATCCACCCTGCAGCAAAGTGGTGGTGGTTGGGCCTGGTGGTATACGGGTGGATCAGACCCTTTTATCACAGCCTATGTTGTTGAATATCTGCTTCAAGCCCGACAAGTTGGTATTAAGGTGGATGATGAGTTACTAAACAGGGCAAAAAATTATTTGGAACAAGAGAAATACTATGATTATAGCTTGCAGAAAGAAAAAACTTACGGGAGGGAAGACCAGATTGCCAAAAACTATGCCCTAACTTTACTGGGTGAAAAAGGCAAAGTTAGGAAGGTGACAGATTTTAATAACCTCGGCTCAGATTTATTATCTTTGGCAGTGATGACCAATTACTTAAATGGTGATAAAAATCCTCAAACTAATGGTTTGGTTCATCTTGCCTCTTCAGCTCAACCACAAGGGGAGGCGGTTTTTTGGCAAGAAGGCCAAAAATTAAACTTTGGATCAAAAGATGCTTCAACAGCTTTGGCTATCAGGGCAATTATGCTGGCAGGGGGAGATAGAAATTTGGCTGTTAAAGGGGCCAAGTACCTGACACGTTCGCGCCAAACCGACTATTGGTCAAACACCTTTGCTACTGCTCAAGTAATCAGGGCTCTGGTTGATTTTTCAAAAATCACAGAAGAATTAACACCAAACTATACTTATATAGTTTCTTTAGATGGTAAACAAGTTGCCCAGGGTACAGTTTCCAGCTCCAAACGCAGTATTGGGGAAATTAATATCCCGGTTGCTAATATTAAATCTGACGGTTCTAAAATCACCATTGTCAAAAACGGTGACGGCCAAATCTATTCAACTCTTAAAGTTGATGAATTCCGCACAGATAAAAATGCCGAACCACTCAAACATGGTTTGTCAGTTAGAAGAGAATATGTTAATGAAAAAGGAGCGCAATATTCATTGGGTATTGGTGATACAGTCATTGTCAAAACTACTGTCGGTGGCTTAAGAGCAGATGCAAACTACGGGGTTATCAAGGACGAATTGCCCTCAGGACTGGTGCCAATAAACGAGTCATTTAAAAACGAACAATACGGTTATAACCCAAATACCTACTATACTTCCTATGATGTAACAGACAGAGAAATTACGGAAAATGGTATGGTCTTATCGCTTTATCAAATAGAGTCGGGAGAACGCACTTATACTTATAGGGCCAGGGTTGTTAGCGAAGGCACTTTTTTGGTACCACCAGTTACAGCTTCCTTAATGTATGCTCCTGAGATATACGGAAGATCTGACGTGCAGACAATTAAAATTGGTAAATTATCACAATTTACCGACGGAAAAGATTTACCAAAAACTTTGCCAAAGACTTTCAATCAAAAAACAATTTTAATTGGAGTTAGTTTGTTTATAGTAATAACCGGCATTGTCTTATTTGTAATTAAAAGGAAATTTGATGATCACCCGGACAATGGTAATTAAAATATTATGGTTTTTATTACCCATCATGGTATTAGGTTTTCTTTTGGCTGGCGCGGCCGGAGACAATACTTTCCCCAGAAGCATTCACCAAGTTAAATTTTTCGATCAACAAACTTTTTATGAGGGAATAGATAAAACAAAATCTGCCAAGCCATTTTTAACCCATATCACCGGAGGTATTATTCCTCACCATCTTTTTGCTGGTTTTATTATTGCGGATTTCTTTTACAGACTGTCCCCGCAGCAACCTAAAACAATAATTCTACTAGGTCCTAATCACTTTGAAAAAGGTAATTTTAAAGTATTAACCAGTCTCTATAGTTGGGATACCCCATTTGGTGTAGTTGATGCTGATGAGGAAATTATAATGTCTCTCATTTTTAGTAACCTGATTAAACTAGATGAAGAGGTTTTACCTAATGATCATGCTGTGTCCGGGATAATGCCTTTTATTAAATACTACTTGCCGCAAGCAAAAGTCGTCCCCATCTTATTAAGCGGAAAATTAAATAAAAATGATTCAGCAGTTTTAGCAAACAGTTTGAGTAAGTTTATCACCAAAGATGCAGTTGTGGTGGCTGCGGTTGATTTTTCGCATTATTTAACCAGTAGTCAAGCCAAAAAAAAAGATCAAACTACGCTTGCAGTCATGAAAGATTTTGACTACAAGCAATTGTATCTACTAAATAATGACTATTTGGATAGTCCGCCCTCCATCGGCGCACTGCTGATGGTGATGCAAAACTTAGGGACTACAAAGATGGACTTGCTATATCACTCAAATTCAGGGGAGATGCAAAAAAATGATTATATTGAAACCACCAGTTATTTTGAGATAGCTTTTTGGGGATTGTCAAAATGACTAATTTATGTTTTACTATAAATGCATCAAGAGTGCCGCCAAAAGAGGCGAGCCGGCAACCGTCAAGTATCGGTGCCATCCACAATCATGAAAATAAATTGTGGGATGTGGTCCTGATTTAGGATAAACTAGGACCTCTCTTGATGAGAGGTTTTTAAATGGTAACAAACAATATAACAACATTTACATCAGAATCAGTTTGTAGCGGTCATCCTGATAAAATTTGTGATGCTATCTCCGATACAATTTTGGATGCAGTTTTAACACAAGATAGATTTGGACATGTGGCTTGTGAAACTATGGCTGGCTATAATCGGGTAGTTATTGCAGGAGAAGTGAAAGCTAAAGCCAAAATTGATTTTGCCTCAATTGCCAGAGAACAGATTAAAAGATTAGGCTATACTGATCCCAATTTACATTTTTCAGATCAGTCTTCCATTGAAGTTTATATGCATGCTCAGTCATCGGAAATTGCAGTGGGCGTTGATCATAAAGGGGCAGGAGACCAGGGTATGATGTTTGGTTTTGCTTGCAAAGAAACTCCCCAATTTATGCCGCTGCCGATAGTTTTGGCACACGCGCTAACAAAAAGGATTGATCAAGTCAGGGAAGAAAAAGTTTTACCATACCTTCGGCCTGATGGTAAGTCTCAAGTCACAGTTAAATATAAAAATGGTCAAGCAGTTGAGGTTGAACAAGTGGTGATTGCAGTTCCTCATAAAGAATCCACCAAACTTGAGCAAGTTAAAAAAGATATTTATAAATATGTAGTTACGCCGGTTCTAGAACAATATGGCTATAAAATAAAAACAAAAGATCTGATTATAAATGGTACAGGTGTTTGGCATCATGGTGGACCGGCTGCTGATTGCGGAGTAACTGGCAGGAAAATTGTAGTTGATACTTACGGGGGGTATGCCAGGGTGGGTGGAGGGTGTTTTTCCGGTAAAGATCCAACTAAGGTGGACCGTTCCGGTGCTTATGCAGCCAGGTTTTTAGCCAAAAACATTGTGGCCCAAAAATTGGCAGAAAAAGCAGAAGTAAGACTGGCTTATTTTATTGGAGCAAAAAAACCTACTATGCAGGATATAGAAACTTTTGGAACTGCTAAAAAATCTCAAAAAGTTATTAAATCTTTTATGGAAAAAATTTTGGATACATCTGTAGCAGGGATATTAGAAGGTTTGGATCTGCAAAGACCAATTTATTTGCCAACAGCCAGCTACGGACATTTTGGCCGTGATGAATTCCCCTGGGAAAGAATAGTTTAATAAATGAAATTTACAAGCTCTGCTTGTATACTTCAAAACTAGAAAAGTTTTTTAGCGGGCTTTCTGATATTTCCACCTTTTCCACTTTGGCGAGCGATGGACCTTTATAGCACCATTTAACAAAAGTGTCTAATTGTTCTTTTTCTCCCTCTGCTTCTAGATAAACTGACCCATCTGGTTTATTATCAGCAAAACCAGAGATGCCTAGCCTATCGGCCTGCTCCTTGGCTGTTGCCCTAAAAAATATTCCCTGGACTAAACCATGTACTCTAATATTTAGATGTTTCATGAAAATTCTAATATCATCGGTAGGTGATCGGATACAGTTATATCAGGTACTTTAAAGTCCAGTACATTTACATCAGAAGATACGAAAGTAAAATCTGCAAATTTTTGAAAATCTGTTTTTCCAAAGAAAGGACTTAACCTGCTTCTGGTTCTTTTAATATTAAATTCCGCTATTAAATTCCGCATATCTTTTTGGAATATTTTAATACTTTCGGTTTGTGGCAACAAATTAAAATCTCCCACTAAAACCTTGCCACCTGTTTTTTTGTCTATAATTTCTTTTGTTTTTTTGGCCTCCATCAGACGATCTTTAGTATCCAGTTTATCTCCCGGAATTGGTCTACCATGAAAGTTAAAAATGGCAAATACTTTATTGTCTAATAGAATACTGATGTACTGTAAAGGAGTGGGCAAATTGGAAAAGTCTTTTTCCAAAATTTGGAAGTTTTCTTCTTTGTAAATAAAATAATCCTCATGCGAGAGGATTTTAATTGAATTATTTAAAAAAATAGCCTGGCCAAAACTTAAATCAAAATCAACAGGATTTGCTCCGAAATCAAAACCTTCCACTACCGGAAAGTAAAATGTTTGATAATCAGTTAAGATTTTTTTTATTTCTGAAAGTAAATTAGCCCTGAATTCGTTGCTTTCTTTAATGTTGGATTTTGTATCAATAATTTCCTGGAAACAAAAAATATCAGTGTCTTTATGCTGTTTGATAAAATCAATCAGCGGATCAAAATATTTCCCGCCCCAGATATTTAAAGAAATTAATTTCATATAATGACTGATTAGTCGGAATCAGAAACTTCCCTTGAATTGCTTGATTATATTACAAAAAATATAGAAATTGTTTATCAGTTTAATTCAGCTCAAAATTACCATATTATGCTATAGTCTAGGTTATGATATGAGGGGAGGTGAATGAAATGATATGAATAAAGGAATCATATTTGCCGGCATAATCGTAATCCTTCTAGTTCTTGTTGGAGGAGGAATGTATATTGCCAATCAGCAATCGCAAAAAGCTGAAGAAACAAAAATGGTAGAGGAAAAAGCTGCAATGAAAATAAAGGAAGACTCAGCCATGAAGAAAAAGGAAGACGACAAAATAATGGCAGATAAAAAAAACATCTCGCGCTATATTGAATATTCAAAAGCGGCTTTAGACCAGACAGCTACCGGTCGTAGAGTATTATACTTTTACGCTAATTGGTGCCCAATTTGTAAACCAGCTGATGCTGACTTTAAGGCGAACTCAAGTAAAATCCCAGCTGATGTAACAGTTATCAGAGTCAATTATAACGACACTGATACTGATCAGGAAGAAAAAGATCTTGCTAAAAAATACGCAATCACTTATCAGCACACCTTTGTCCAAATAGATAGCCTTGGAAAAGAAGTAACTAAATGGAACGGTGGTAAAATGGATGAATTACTTGCTAAGATTAAGTAACAAAGTATGATTTTACTTATCGCATTTGCTTTTTTAGCGGGAGTTGTGACGATTTTATCACCGTGTATTTTACCGCTTTTACCGATTATTCTTTCTTCCTCAGTTGAGATCACAGGGAAGAAACGACCACTTGGGGTAGTTGTAGGTTTTGTTTTAAGCTTTACCTTCTTTACACTATTTCTTTCAACTATTGTTAGATTTAGTGGGATTCCGGCGGAATCGCTTCGCTTGGTATCTGTTGTTATTTTGATTATTTTTGGATTAAGCTTTTTTGTTCCAAAAATTCAACTCTTTATTGAGCAGTTATTCAGTAAACTGACTCGGTTTGCACCCAATGGACAGACGAAGCACGGGTTTTTCGGAGGATTCGTTGTTGGTCTATCACTTGGGTTACTTTGGACTCCGTGTGTGGGACCAATCCTTGCATCGGTTATCAGTCTGGCTCTATCTGGCGCTGTTACTACTCAGGCTTTTGCCATTACCCTTTCATATTCGCTAGGAACAGCAATTCCAATGTTTATCATCATGCAAGCAGGTTCTACTGCGTTGCAGAAAGTCCCCTGGCTTTTACAAAACTCTGGAAAAATTCAAAAAGCTTTTGGAGTACTCATGGTTGTAACAGCCATAGGGATATTTATTAATCTTGATAGGAAGTTTCAGACGTTTATCATAAACAAATTTCCTAAGTACGGCGTAGGACTCACCAAATTTGAAGATATAGAATCAGTCAAAAAGCAGCTTGAAAGCTTAAGTGGAAAAGAGATAAAAAGGCAAGACTTGGGAAAACCAATGTTTAATTTGCAGAGTCCAAAAGGTCCAAAAGCTCCCGAACTTATTGCTGGGGGAGTTTGGTTTAACAGTGATCCGTTAACGCTGGCAGAGCTAAAGGGTAAAGTAGTTATTATCGATTTCTGGACATACTCCTGCATTAATTGCCAGCGTACTTTTCCCTATTTAAGAAAATGGTATGAAAATTACAAAGATAAGGGCTTGGTAATAATTGGTGTGCATTCACCGGAATTTGAATTTGAGAAGAATGAGAAGAATCTAGCCAAAGCAATTAACGATTTTCAACTGAAACATCCAATTGTGCAAGATAATAATTTTGACACCTGGCGAGCGTATAATAACCGTTTCTGGCCGGCAAAATATTTTATTGATAAAGAGGGGTATATTCGTTACAGCCATTTTGGCGAAGGGGAGTATGATGAAAGCGAGCGTGTGATTCAAGAACTTCTCAAAGAAACTGGAGTAACTGAGGCTTTAACACCTGTAAACAATCCCCAATATCAAAATTATGCGGAAACTGAGGAAATCTATTTGGGATTTGGGCGGATTGGTAACTTTACTTCACCGCAGCGAATTTCAGAAAATACTCTTGCCACTTATACAGCTCCCGCCAATCTTTCTAATAATTCTGTTGCATATGAAGGTAATTGGAATGTAATGGAGGAATATGCCAATCCCCAAAAGGGTGCAAGATTGCTTCTGAATTTCAAATCTAAAGAAGTATTTCTGGTAATGCGTACAAAAGGAAGTCCAGCAAAAGTAAAAGTCTATCTTGATGACAAACTTCAATATTTCGGAGATGATAATCAAAATGGTGTAGTAACTGTAGATGCTGATCGACTATATAAGCTGACCAATCTTCCAACTCCTGGACGCCACATATTACGTTTAGAATTTGAAGATGAAAATGTTCAATTATTTGCTTTTACGTTTGGATAAAAAAGAGGTGACTTCAGGACAGTTTGGCATTATGAGTGTTCCTCTAATAATTCTTTAATTGGACCAAGATAATAAGACTTCCAACCTTCATTAATATCTTTTGCTTCACTATCTGGAATATTCTCATGTAATAAATCAATCTTTGTTTTACCACTTTGGTCTTTTAGGGAAAAAGTTACTTTGGATGGTTTTTCCCACTTACCGCCAAACCATTCCTGTACCAATTCCCTATCATCAACTACCTTAATATTTTTCCCATAAATATCTCCTCCCCAAAGAGTAAATTCTGTCCCAACCTTATCATTCATATGAGCTGGACCCCCTCCCCACTTATCAATACTGACAGGATTAATAAGCGCTTGCCAAACCGCTTGACGTGCTGCACTAATTAGATATGTTTGTCTAATAATTTTCATCTTCTGTCGGGGTGACAGGAATTGAACCTGCTGCTTCACGCACCCCATGCGCGCGGTCTACCGATGACCTACACCCCGTGAATTAATTATTGTAACAGCTTTTAATGATTTACTCTACCCTACTACGAATTTATCTATGTATCCATACACCAAAGATTTAATTTATTTTGGGGTATTGATCTTTGGGGAATGTTTGGTATATTGAATTTATGTCACAAAATGACGATGCCCGAAAAGCTGCAATTTCTGCTGCCATTTCCCAAATTCAAAAACAATATGGCACAGGTTCCATCATGCGTTTGGGAGAAAGAGCGGAAAAATTTGCCACAGAGGTTATTTCCACAGGTTCGATTGCTTTGGATTTAGCATTAGGTGTTGGTGGGTTGCCTAAAGGAAGAATCATCGAAATTTATGGACCTGAGGCGGGTGGAAAGACAACCGTTTGTTTGCATGTTATTGCCGAGGCTCAAAAAAAAGGCGGAGTAGCTGCTTTTATTGATGCAGAGCATGCCCTGGATCCTCAAAGAGCCCAAAAAATTGGCGTTAATTTGGATGATTTATTAATTTCTCAGCCCGACACTGGTGAGCAGGCCCTGGAGATTGCTGAGAGTTTAATTAGATCAGGAGGAATAGATGTGTTGGTAATTGATTCTGTGGCTGCTTTAGTTCCGCGCGCTGAATTGGAAGGAGAAATGGGAGATGCGGTGATGGGGATGCAGGCAAGACTTATGTCTCAAGCACTTCGAAAACTCACAGGTGCTGTTTCAAATACAAACACTATTATTATATTTACCAATCAGCTGCGTCAAAAAATTGGGGTGATGTTTGGCAATCCTGAAACAACCACCGGCGGCTTGGCGCTTAAATTTTATTCTTCAATCAGGTTGGATGTGAGAAAAATTGAAAATATCAAATCAGGAGATTTAGTGGTTGGTTCAAGGCACCGGGTCAAAGTGGTGAAAAATAAGGTTGCGCCTCCTTTTAGAATTGCCGAATTTGACATGGATGATCAGGGAATTTCTCACGGAGGGGAACTGTTGGATGTAGGGATAGAGTTGGGGATTTTGAATAAATCCGGGGCATTTATTAAATGGGGGGAAAAGATATTGGGTCAGGGCAGATCTGCAGCAATTTCATACCTTGGGGAAAATAAAAAGGAAGCTCAAAATTTGGAAAAAGAAATCAGGGATGTCTGGAACAAACAAAAGATGGGTTTGGAAAAAATTGTAGTAGGTCCCCAAGAAGAAACTGGTATAATTGAAGAAGCTGTTTAATTTCCAAAATTACCTCAACTTATAGAACGAATGATTAAAGAGACAGAGGCGGGAAAATTGATGGAGCGGATGTATAGACTGTTTTCTATCAGACAAAGGACAGAAAAAGAAGTAAGGCAGTATTTTAAAATTAAGAATTATAGATTGAAAATTTTGGCTAAAGAGCAAACAAGCAATTTGGTAATTGAGCAAGTAATCAAAAAACTTAAACAGAAAAAATTATTAAATGATGAGGAATTTGCTAGAAATTGGCTAGATTGCAGGAGTAAGAAAAAAGGTAAGATTGCCATAAAAATTGAGCTATTGAGAAAAGGAATTGATAAAAAAATAATTGATGATTTATTAGAAGAAAACCCGGTAGATGAAGAGGTAGCGGCGCAACATTTTCTGGAAAAGAAAAAAAATTGGAAAAATTTACCCTTAATAGAATTTAAAAAAAAAGCTTATCCTTTTTTAATAAGACGAGGTTTCAGATATGAGTTAGTAAAAAGCGTTGTTGAAAAATTCTTACAAAAGCAGTAAAATAAGAGTTGAAATCAATTGAGGAATAAGATTATGAATAAAACATATTCTGATAATTTTCATCCTCTGGGCCAGTAAAGCTGGTATTTTTTGATTTCAAAAATAATGCAAAGAACTTTTGGTCCTAAAAATTTTAGTCTACAAACCAGTCCAAATTTAAATAACGAGACAGAGCTTGCCAAAAGGGAAGGGATTTTGGAAGAAAGAGAAAGGCAAATCAGTCAAAAACAAAAACTTTTAGAAGAAAAAGGGGAGCAGTTGGAAAATGTTAGAAAAGACTTAGTCTCTAAATTAGAAAAAGTTTCCTCAATGTCTAAAGAAGAAGCTCAAAAAATTCTTCTGGAAAACCTTGATTCAGAACTTGCAGGGGAGTTTTCTAAAAGAATCAAAATTGCAGAAGATGAAGTTAGATTAGTTGCCGATGAGAAAGCCCGAGAAATTTTGGCAGAAGCGATGCTGCATGGAGTGACAGATGTAATTGGCGAATTTACCACTTCCAAAGTTAAATTATTGGATGAAGAGATGAAAGGTAGAATTATTGGCAAAGAAGGCAGGAATGTACGGACTTTTGAGCAAGCAACAGGGGTGGATGTAGTGATGGATGATGAGATTCCTGATACCTTAATTCTCTCATCTTTCGACCCGATCAGGCGTGAAATTGCCAAAGTTGCTCTGGAGAGACTTTTGGAGGATGGTAGAATCCAACCTCAAAGAATTGAAGAAATTGTGGAAAAAACCAAATCAGATATCAACAAACTGATGAGAGCGGCAGGAGAAAAACTTTGTCAGGATGTGGGAGTTTATAATTTACCTGTAGAGCTGATAGATATTATTGGTAGATTTAAATACCGCTACTCTTTCGGCCAAAACTTAATTTTGCATACTCAGGAAGAGACGCAAATTGGTGTAGCCATAGCTCAGATGATTGGAGCAGATGTTAATGTAGTAAGGCTTGGTTGTTTGCTGCATGATATTGGTAAAGTAGTAACCGAAGGGGATGAAGGGACACATGTGGAAAAAGGGGTAATGCTGGCCAAGAAGTTTCAGCTGCCGGATAAAGTAATTAACTGTATAGCTGAACATCATGAGGATCAACCTTTTTCTGCCATTGAATCAATCATAGTTTATATTGCTGATGCGATTTCAGGAGGAAGACCAGGTGCCAGACATGAAAATGTGGAGGATTATATTAAAAGAATGGCAGATCTGGAAAAAATTGCCACTTCTTTTGAGGGGGTGGAAAAAGCATTTGCCGTTCAAGCCGGACGGGAAGTCAGGGTTATAGTTGTGCCGGATAAGATTTCCGATGAAGAATTGCCAAAATTAGTTCATGATATAGCCGGAAGAATTTCCAAAGAAGTAATGGTGCCGGGGGCTGTTAAAATTACTGCCGTCAGAGAAGTAAGAGCTACTGAAAGTACCATGACTATTTGAAATAAAGATTTGGATATTTTGGGGCTGCAGAAGATGAGATACATCGGTTACACATCTAAGGTGTAGTATCACTTTAGGGAGGTGATTTTAAAACCGATGTTAAAAACTAGTTGGAGACCCTACAAAAACTCATATTTTACTTCCAAAGACAAATTAAGACCTAAAGTAAATCCATGGGAATATGAAAGAAACAAAGGGAAGAAAGAGTTAAGCTCTCAAGCTCAGTTAAAACTGGAATGGATAATTTTCTATCATACTTTAGGTAACAGGAATGCTAGATTTACTGCCAGTCATTTTGGTCTGACTAGAAAAACTATCCATAAATGGTTAAGAAGATACAAAGAGAAAGGGTTGTTAGGATTAGAAGAAATTTCTAGTGCTCCAGTCCATGTAAGGGTTAGACTTATTAGCTGGGAGCAGAGGTTAAAAGTGAGGGTTTTAAGAAAAAGATATCCTAAATATGGCAAGATGAAGTTGGTTTATTTATACCAGCAACAATACAAAGAAACTATCTCTTCCTGGCATATTCAAAAGATCATAGAAGAAGACAATCTTTATCCAGACAAAATCAAAGCTTCAAAACAAAGAAGAAAACAGATTCAGGCTAAATCTCATCAAAGACAAAGGATAACAAAACTTGTTAAAGAAAACAAAGTGAACTATTTATGGCATGTAGATACAGTAATCTTAACTTTATCAGGAGGTGGATACAGATATTTATTAACAGCCATTGATGAAGTATCAAAGATGGCCTATTCCAAACTGTACAATACTCACACCTCAAGGAATGCTAGGGACTTTTTAGAAAGGCTTATTTATATAACTGACAAGAAGGTAATTAACTTGCATCATGATAATGGATCTGAGTTTAAAAAGGAGTTTGAGGAGGCCTGTATACAACTTAATATACCACAATGGTATTCCAGGCCTCATACTCCAAAAGACAACTCAGTTTTAGAGAGATTTAACAGAACCATCCAGGAAGAATTTGTGGATATGACAGACATTGATCCTTATTTTACCCAGGAGTTTAACCAAAGATTAACTGATTGGCTAATTGAATACAATTCTATTAGACCTCACAAGACTCTTGATTACAAATCACCACTGGAGTATCTTGATAATTACTACCAAAAAGTGTCACCGAGGTACTCATCCCTTACA
>JACQIX010000009.1 GCA_016198275.1 Candidatus Daviesbacteria bacterium
ATTAAAAGTTATCTGGAGAAGGGAGGACAACCGTTCTCTATCTAGGTGGCCAAGACAAAATTTTGACTTTTAAGCTAATTATTGCTAAAATACTAATTTCTCCTGTACTATCTTTAGTACAGGTTTTGTTTTGAAAAGACAAGTTAAAAACCTGCTGCCTATGATAATTTCTGAGAGGGTAGCCCTAACTCAGAAATTATCTAAAATTAGCCTGAGGTTTCCCAAAAGGTTGCAATGGCTGATCATAATTTTTTTATTTTTCCTTAATTTTTTGGGATACTATCCTACTTTTTCTATCCCGCCTGTTAAAAAACATTTAGCCAAAGCTCAAACATCTGAGCAAAAAGGTGAAGTAATTTCTAAGTCATTTTCCAAACCATTAAATTTACCTCATCCCGGGTTTCTGACAACAAAATTTTCAAACTGGCATCCTGGAATTGATATTGCAGCAGGTTTAGGGATGCCGGTCCGCCCCATAATTGACGGTGAAGTCATAAAAGCAGGCGTTGATTTTTTTGGTTTGGGAAATTATGTAGAAATCTCCCACCAAAACGGATTTAATTCAAAATATGCTCATTTGGGTAAAATTTACGTTAAAAAGGGAGATAAAGTAACTTCTGATAATCTCTTGGGGGAGGTGGGATTAAGCGGACGTACCTCAGGAGCACATACACATTTGGAAATAACTTTAAATGGAGATTATATTGACCCCCAGACAATCCTCCCTGAAATCTCTGATTTACCAATTGATTTTACTAAGAAATAATCTCTCCTTCCACCTCTGTTAAGGTGGCACCTCTTAGCCCAAATTGCTCTCTTTCCCTGTTGATCAATCTTTCCAGCAAATTTTTTAACTCCATGGGGTAATCCACAAAATGTAAATTAATTTCACCTTTGTTCATACCTGCAGTATTAATAATTATTGAACCATGGTGCAGTAGTAAACGGTCAATTATTGATTGGTCAACTTCCAAGTGGGTAATTTTATCAAAAAGCGTGGCTGTTAGTTTTACCCCGAATATGCCTTTTTTGATAATCACTCTTCTGGTTGTTAATAAATATCTATTGCCATGATAAAGATGCATGGTTTTTAAAATAGCTGCCAACATCATGCCAACAATTGCCAAAACCAGTGCCCAGATTTTAGAAAGTCCTAAAAACCAGCCTAACCCTAAACCTAAGCCGAAAAATAAAAAGCCCGGAAATAGCAGATATAAAACAACTTTTGAGCGAATGTAGGCCTCCGAAAAACTGGTTACCAAAACCAACTCTTCATCCTCTGATAAATATTTTTTAAAAGCATTTGTTTGTTTTGCTGTTGGAGATTCCCTGTAATGAAACTTAGCCATTAAATAGATTGTAACATGGCTTAGGTTAATTCACGCAAATATTAATACTCACCCATACCACCCGGAGGCATTGGGGGAGGTGGAGCTGGAGGCTCTGGTTTATCCGAGATCAATACCTCTGTAGTCATAACCATAATTGCTACAGATGCAGCATTTTGCAGAGCTGATCTGGTCACTTTGACAGGATCAATAATCCCTGCTTTGACTAAATCTTTCAAAATCCCATCCAAAACATCAATCCCCATATTACCTGAGGCTTCTTTAACTTTAGCAAGAGCAATCCCGTCATCCATGCCGGCATTTTTTATTAATATTCTAAAAGGTTGTTCTAAGGCCTTTTTAACAATCTCTACCCCTACCTTTACCTCACCCGAAGCTTCAACTATTTCCAAAACCTTGGCTGCCCGCAACAATGATACCTCTCCTCCTGCCACGATTCCCTCTTCAATAGCTGCTTTGGTAGCTGCTACAGCATCGATCACTCTTTCTTTTTTCTCTTTTAATTCTATTTCTGTAGCTGCCCCTACATTAATCACAGCCACCCCGCCTGTTAATTTTGCCAACCTTTCCTGTAGTTTTTCTTTGTCAAATTCACTGTCAGATGAAGCTAATTCTCTTCTGATTTGAGCAATTCTTGCTTCAATTTTGGACTTGGCACCTTTTCCGTCAACTATTAAAGTATTGTCTTTATCAGAGGTCACTCTGCCTGCCCTTCCCAAATCCAAAATTTCCACTGACTCAAATTTCTTACCAGTATCTTCGGAAATTACCTGCCCGCCGGTTAAAATGGCTATATCTTCTAACATTTCCTTTCTTCGGTCACCAAATCCAGGGGCTTTTACTGCCAAAATATTGAATGCTGAACGAAGTTTATTGACTACCAAAAGTGCCAGTGCCTCACCCTCAACTTCATCTGCAATGATCACCAAATTCTTGGAAACAGTCACAAATTTTTCCAAAAACGGCACTAAATCTTGAGCCGAGGAAATCTTTTTGTCAGTAATCAAAATATGGGCATCCTCTATTTCAGCTTCCATTTTGTCCGTATCTGTCACAAAATAAGGGGATACAAAACCTTTATCAAATTCCATTCCCTCTTTATAATCCACTGTCATCTCCATGGTTTTACCTTCCTCAACTGTCACCACTCCATCCTTACCCACCTTTTGCAAACTCTCAGCAATTAAATTACCGATAGTTGAATCTGAAGCAGCAATAGTGGCTACCTGAGCTATTTCCTCTTGAGTGGAAATTTTTTTGCTCATTTTCCTCAATTCTTCTACCAAAGCCGCTACAGCTTTCTCCACCCCTTTTTTCAAAATCATGGGATTTGCCCCGGCTTGAATGTTTTTTAATCCTTCATTAACAATTGCTTTGGCCAAAATGGTGGCAGTGGTGGTGCCGTCTCCTGCTACATCAGCTGTTTTGGAGGCTGCTTCTTTAAGAAGTTGGGCCCCCATGTTTTCAAACGGATCCTCTAAATCAATTTCTTTGGCTACAGTCACACCATCATGCACCACATTAGGAGCTCCCCATTTTTTGTCCAAAGCCACATTTCTGCCTTTGGGGCCTAATGTGGTAGCCACAGCATCAGTTAACAGGTTAATCCCTTTTAATAACTTCTCTCTTGCATCAGCGTTAAATTTTAGAATTTTTGCCATAAATTTAGCCTTCCAATATTGCCATCAAATCATCAAATTTCACAAGCTTTAATTCTTTCCCGTCAATTTTTATCTCATCCCCGCCCCATTTTTTATACACTACTTTATCATTTACTTCCACCGGGCACTTTACTGCTTTGCCATTCTCCATCACCATATCATCACCACAAGCAATTACTACTCCTTGGGCTGGTTTTTCCTGAGCTGATTCTGGCAAATATATCCCTGATGAAGTTTGAGTAGAAGCTTCCTCCGGTTCAACTAATACATAACCCATTAAAGGTTTAATTGTCTTCTTTGAAATTTTGCTATCTTTTGGTCTTGGCATATGAAAATTATAAGGGCAGCGTTTCTGAAATGAATATATACCAAACATTAGCACTACTTGTCAAGTCCTGCTAATTTTTTCAATCCTTGTTGATATTTTGCCAAAACTTCCAACCGGCAATCTTTGGGATGAAAATATAGCGCTCCATCTTCTATCCGCTCCATCCCTTTTGGTGACTTCATATACCATAACTGGAATTTTTTGGCTAAATTCTCAAATACATTAAAAAGAGTCGTATGTCTTATGTAGAATGTACTATAATCCTTACTACCCTGATACTGATTGCCCACCCAATTAGGTAAAAACTTAAATGCCCAGGAGTTATCAGATAAATACTTGGCATAAATCCCATCCCTCTGCCAAAGAACTTTCATCTGTAATACTTCGTGTGCCAAGTATATATCCTTGTTGTCTTGCTCCAACTTATCACCTTCAAGTAAGGTATTTATACAAAGTTTCCCGGCAACATCATGACCTTTTTGTCCTATTTTCCTTCTTTGGCCAACTAGGGAAAGTAGTCCTAAAATAAACAGACGGCAAAGCCACAACTTATTTTTGGCAGCAATAATAAACAAATCTATGTCATGGGATTTTGAGACATTTCCCATGGCTAACCCTCCTGATATTCCTACTAATTTAACCCAAGTAATTGGTTTTAAAATTTGGGTCAAAATTTTAGCTTTCTTTAAGTATCTTTCAGACTGTTTCTGCCTATTCTTTCTTTTGAGAACTAGACCTTCTCTACCAGGCAAAAAATAATATCCATTTTTTAGTTTGCACTTACCATTTTGCAATAACTTCTCCAAAGCTTTCTTTAATTGTCTCAAACTGGCTTTTTTCCCGATCAACCATCTGTGAATTTCCCAAATCTTTAGCGGATAATCAAAAATATCTGCATATATTAAAGTTTTCACAATCGCTTTTTCCATGGTTTGACCACTCAGGACAAGTTTAGCAATGATCTGCTAAAATGCAATACATGCTCAAAATCAAAAACAACTATCTAATGAGTAAAATTACTACCTTACAGATTGGCGGACCTGCCAAAAAATTTGTTTCAGTTAAAACTCAAAAAGATTTAATCGAAGCAATCCAATATGCCAAACAGCATAATTGGGAATATCTAATAATTGGCGGTGGCAGTAATTTATTGGTTAATGATGCTGGTGTAGATTGTTTAGTCATCAAAAATGAAATAACAGGCATTACCTCACAGAGTCGAACCTTGCGAGTTGCAAGCGGTACTCTTTTACAAGATTTTGTCAATTATACAATTGAACATGGACTTTCTGGCTCACAAAAACTAACAGGAATCCCAGGCACTATTGGAGGTGCAGTCTATGGCAATGCCGGAGCCTATGGCCAAACAATATCAGATCATATAACCAGCATTGTCATTCTAAGTGAATCGAAGAATCTAATCACTTTAACAAAAGATGAAAGTGGTTTTGGTTATAGAGATAGCGCCTTCAAGCAAAGAAAAAACATCATCTTGGAAGTTAGTCTTCAGTTAAAAAAAGGTGACTCAAAAAACCTGCAAAGAAAAGCAGAGGAAGTTTTACAAAAAAGGCTAATCAAATACCCGGTAGGCATCAAATGTCCGGGATCTTTTTTTAAAAATATAGTTGCCATTACTTTGCCAAAAGATATTTTAGATAAAATTCCTTCTGAAAAAATTATCTATGGAAAACTACCAGCAGGAACTCTTTTGGAAATGGTAGGAGCCAAGGGAGAGGGAGAAAATGGGATCAAAATTGCCGATTACCATGCCAATTTATTTGTTAATAAAGGTAACGGCACAGCCAAAGATTTTTATGCTTTGGCTAAAAAATATGCCATAAAAGTAAAAGAAAAATTTGGTATCACCTTAGAACCGGAAGTCCAATTAATAAATCTACCACCACTTATATGATTTCATCTTTAATTAACTAATTGATAAATCTCCAAGGGGATTTCTTCATAAGGATGAGTTTTTCTGATTGCTTCAACTACTGCTTTAACTTTTCCTCTCTCACAAATTACCTCAATTCTTTCTTCTTCAACTTCTTCCAATTTGCCTATTTCCCCGATTGCAGGTTTTGCACCTTGACCAGGAATAAACCTACCCACTCCTTTTGTGGAAAATGAAGCATGGTGGTATTTGCCTAAAACCCCTGCTCCCGCATTTCCCATAGCCTCTCTGACTTTTTGAGCATCTTTAGTAGGCACAAAGGTAATAATCTTAAACATATCTTCAATAACATTTATCTGCCGCTTGGAACAGGTACTGTTTTAGTATACTTATCCAACACCTGTTTTACTCCTCTGTCAACTGTTTGTAAGGCTGCTGCCGGGTCAGTTCCTGCCAAAGTAGCATTTATGCCGTCCTCCCAGTATTTAATCATCTCATCATTTATTCCCGCATCAAAAGTATTTGATGATAAATACCAGAATTTATAATTAGGGCCTTGAGAAATAACTGCTCCAACCAGTGGAGCATTTATTAACTCAGGAGCTAAACTGACTAGAGAATAAGGCTCGCCAAAAAGCCTGATTTGAGAAGCTTGTTGGTAAAGCAGTTTTTCCGTCTCAGCAGAAGTTAAGAATTTGACAAATTTCCAAGCTTCCTCAATATTTTTACTTTTGACAGACACTGATTCTACCCAAAAAGTAGCCCAGGCTACATTTTTACCAGACAGTTGGGGAACTGGTGCAGTTTTAAACTTTAAATTAGGGTTTGCTACCCGCAATTCATGGGCTCTCCAGGAAGGAGCAAAATAGAAACCTAATCTATTAGAAGCAAACATAGACGTTGAATTGGGTAAATTAAAATCCCAAGTTTTTTTCTTTGGATCAGTAATAAAGCCAACATAAAACTTTAGTACCTCTAAAACTTGTGGTGTGGCCACATTACTTAAATCTACACCCGGCTGTTGCAGAAGCAAAAGACCAATGATGTCTGACCAATTATCAACATTTCCTGTAGCTCCCATGGCTGCTCCGGCAGTTTTAATGCCGCTGGAATCTTTAACAGTCATCTTGACTGCCAAATCAATAAATTCCTGCCAGTTTTTGGGAGGTTTACCACCAACTCCAGCCAGTATTTCTTCATTGTAAAAAAGCACCAATCCGTCAACTTCCATCGGCGCAGCCAAAATCTGATCTCCTTTAACAAAACTATCCTGGGCAATTGGATAAAACATATTTTTATAATCCGAAAGCACAAATATATTTTTGGGGGCAGGAGCCAAATCTGATTCAAACATCGGCAACCAGGAATTGTGAATTCTAAAAATATCCGGGCCTACCCCTTCCCTAATTTGTGTTTGAACTCTGGTTCTATAATTTAAGGAAGACTTACGCTCATAATTGATTGAAATATTGGGATTTTGCTTTTGGTAAGAGGCGATAATTGGCCTAATTAAACTATCCTCTTCCCAAAGCCCCCAATAAGTTAAAGTGATTGGCCCACTAGTTTTTGGTTTATTAAAAAAATTGATGCTGGGACCAAACTTCCAAAAAATAAACCCCAGCACAATACTTAAGGCCAAAACAATAATTATTATTCTTTTCACCACCCAATTATCTCACAACTTGCCCCAAACTAAATACTAGGCTAAAATATGCCCGTGGCTAAAGCAAAAAAAACTATCCCCAAAAAAAAGGTTTCTTTTAGATTTAACCTTTTTCCCGTCATTTTACCTTTGTTGCTTTTTATTCTGACTATCCTAACTTATGAAATTTCGCTTTCTGATAAATATCATCCTTTCACTTTTGTGGGAGATACTAATATCTCTTTCTTAACAGAAGGACAGGCTATCAGAAAACTTCAAGCTAAATTCAGACAAAGAACAAAACAAAAATTGCAATTTAACTCTATCCAGGGCTCATTTACTATTGATATTGCCACCGCATCTGCCAGCTTAGATTATTCTTCACTAGATTTAGCCTTTAAAAGACGCAAAAATCAACTCCAAACATTTATTTTTAGCTCAAAAATCACACCTAAAATCAACTTATCTTTAGAAAAACAGTTAGATACCATAGATTTAGCTGTCAGGCGGCCTGCCCAAAACGCCCAATTGATATTTGATGAAACTCCAACCTCAGAAGGTACCCCTTCTTCCCGTATTCAAATTAAGGAAGGGACGAATGGTTTAGCTTTGGATAAAAATAAAACTGAGCAGATAATCGCAGATTTTTTATTGACTGGACAATATCAGCAAACTCTACCTTTTAAGGAAGTTACTCCAAAAATTACCACCAATCATGTTACTCAGGCCAAACAAGCTTTGGAAATGGTGACGACAGAACCAATTAAATTATTTTTTGAAAGCAATACTTGGGCCATTGACCAAAAACAACTGCTGACTTTACTTGATTTAACCAAAGGCGAAGGATTGCTATTGGATAAGCAACAAACCCTTACTTTTATAGAAGACATTGCTTCCCAAATTGATCAAAAAGTCCAAGAAGGTTTATTTGAGTTTAATCCTTCAACCAAAAGAGTATCTGCCTTTAAACCCTCCCAAGAAGGAAGAAGGGTTGACAGTGATAAAACTTTTAATTTGATCTCTAAAGCCTTGGTCGGCAATTTCAAAACCATTACCCTGCCTGTTGAGATTATAAAACCTAAAATTCAAACCTCAGATGTAAACAGTTTGGGCATTAAGGAACTGCTGAGCCGGGGAATTTCTAATTTTGCCGGATCTATTGCCAATAGAATATATAACATCAACCTGACTGCTGCCAAGATTAATGGGGTATTAATTCCCCCAGGAGAAATATTTTCTTTTAACCAAACAATAGGCGATATCACAGCTCAAACCGGCTTTAAACAGGCTTATGTGATTAAAGAAGGCAGAACGGTTTTGGATGACGGGGGCGGTGTTTGCCAAGATTCCACTACCCTTTTTCGGGCAGTTTTAAATGCCGGTTTACCGATAATCAAAAGAACAGCTCATGCTTACAGAGTAGGTTACTACGAACAAGGGTTTCCGCCTGGTTTGGATGCCACGGTTTTTTACCCATCTGTTGATTTTCAGTTTAAAAATGACACCTCCTCCCATATCCTAATCCAAGCCTACACTGCGGGTAATACTTTGTACGTTGATTTATACGGCAGCTCTGATGGCAGAGAGGTAACTCTTACCAAACCTATTATTACCAATCAGGCTCCCCCTCCTACTGAGCTCAGACAAGATGATCCGGCTTTACCCAAAGGTACTGTCAAACAAGTGGACTGGGCTGCCTGGGGAGCCACTGTTTCATTTTCCAGAACAGTTAGAAAAGGTGGGGAAACCATAGCCCAAGAAACCTGGAAATCCAACTACAAACCCTGGCAAGCTGTATATTTGGTGGGAACTAAAGAGTAAATCGTTTATCTCTCCTGTCAGACCATTGACAAAATTTTAATATTGTTATACAATATATATTGTTATGCAAGCAACAATATCAATTACCAACAAATGGCAGGTTCATATCCCTAAAGCTGCCAGAAAAGCTCTGGGGATTAAAAAACCAGGAATGATGGAGATTAAAGCTAAAAACGGAGCGCTCATTCTTACTCCTGCTAAAAAAAGCATCTTAAATTATGCCGGTAAATATCATTATTTATTGAATAAAAAAAACAAAAAGATTAACATAGATAAGGTTAGAGATTACATTGATTATTCAAATCTGTGAAAAAAATTTTTATTGATACCAACCTTTGGGTAAGATTTTTTATTGAAGATAATCATGAACAATTTGACCAAACTAAAACATTGCTTGCTCAAGTTGAAGAAGGAAACCTCCGAGCTTATACTTCAACAATTGTTTTGTTAGAATTACAGTTTGTTCTGCAAAAACTTTATTTTTTATCTTTTGAAAAAGCAGTTGAGATATTTGAAATTATCCGTAAAGTCAGAAACATCACTATTATAGAAAAAACTAACCTTGATTTGGCAATTAAATTTTTCAGGCTATATAAAATTAAATTTCCTGATTGCCTGATTGCCTCACAATTACCAAAAGATATCATCTTAGTTAGTTTTGATGAAGAATTAGTCAAAATCAAGGAAATTACGCTCAAAAAACCGAAACAAATAATTAAGGGTAATTAACAATGATTACAGTTACCGGCTCTTTGGCTTTTGATCATATCATGGATTATTCCGGCAGATTTGCCGACAATATTATACCTGATAAAATCCACCAGATTAACCTCTCTTTTCTTCTCACCGATTTGAAAAAACAAAACGGCGGAACCGCCGGCAATATTGCCTATAATTTGGCCTTACTAAATAGCCCATCATCCATTTTAGGTTGCGCAGGACCTGATTTTTCAGATTATGGAAAATTTTTACAAGATAGTGGCGTTGATATGTCAAGGGTAAAAAAAGTAGATAGTTTAACATCCTCTGCTTTTATCATGACTGATTTGTCTGACAATCAAATTACCGGTTTTTATCCTGGAGCTATGAGCCAAAATTCTTCACTTACGCTAAATGGAATAAATTCTAATCTCGTAGTTATAGCACCAAATGATCCTCAGGCTATGATTAAGTATGCAAAAGAGTGTCAGCAAACCAATACCCCATATATGATAGACCCAGGTATGCAACTTCCTGCACTATTATCAGAGCAGCTAAAAGAAATGATAAAAGGAGCAACAATTTTAATTGCCAATGATTATGAAATTGCATTACTGAAAGAAAAAACTGACCTAAACGAACAAGATTTATTAAGCCAGGTTAAAATCTTAATTACTACTTTGGGTGAAAAAGGTTCAATAGTGCAAAAAGACTCAGAACGTTATGAAATTAACCCTGCAAAACCTGAAAAAATAACTGATCCAACTGGTGCAGGAGATGCATATAGGGCAGGCTTTTTGGCAGGCTGGATTAAAAATATAGATCTTAAAGTTTGCGGGCAAATGGGTTCTTTAGCTGCTTGTTACGCGGTGGAAAAATATGGTACAACTAACCACAAGTTTACAATTGGGGAGTTTTGTAAAAGATACAGGGAGAATTTCGGAGAAGAACTTAAATTAAGTTAAATAATGAAATCGGACATCAAAAATCTAAAACTTGCACCTAAAGGCAAATTAAAAATCGAATGGGCTGGATCTCAGATGAAGGTATTGGATTTAATCCGCCAGCGTTTCCAAAAAGAGCAACCCTTAAAAGGTATCCCTATTGGGGCTTGTCTGCATGTGACTGCTGAAACAGCCAATTTGATGATTACCTTAAAAGCAGGAGGGGCAAATTTAGCCTTGTGCGCTTCCAACCCTTTATCTACCCAGGATGACGTAGCTGTTTCACTGGTGGAAGATTATCAAATTCCCACTTATGCTATTAAAGGAGAGGACAAAGATACTTATTATAAACACTTAAAGCAAGTTTTAGACTTTCATCCCCAAATTACCATGGATGACGGAGCGGATTTAGTGACTCTTTTGCATACTGAAAGAAAATCACAACTGGCTGAAATTATTGGCTCCTCAGAGGAAACCACCACCGGGGTAATTAGACTTAAAGCTATGTTAACAACAGGCGCATTAAAAATTCCAGTGATGGCAGTCAATGACAGCTTAACCAAGCATTTATTTGATAACAGATACGGCACCGGCCAATCAACCATTGATGGCATTATCAGGGCTACCAACGTACTTTTGGCCGGCAAAAAGTTTGTGGTGGTGGGATACGGCTGGTGCGGAAGAGGGCTTGCTCAAAGGGCCAGAGGCATGGGCTCTTTGGTGATAGTAACTGAGGTTGATTCCTTAAAGGCTTTGGAAGCTTCCATGGATGGATTTGATGTTATGCCAATTGAGGAAGCTATCAAAGTAGCAGATATTATCTGTACTGCCACCGGCAATAAAGAAGTTGTATCTCTTACCCACTTAACTGCCCTAAAAGATGGGGCAATAGTTGCCAACACCGGCCATTTTAATGTGGAATTTGATTATGAAGGTTTAATTAAGTTATCCAAAAATAGAAGGCATTTAAGGGATAATTTGGAAGAAATTACCCTAGAGGATGGGAAGAAAATTTTTGTCTTGGGAGAAGGCAGATTGATAAATTTAGCCTCAGCTGAAGGACATCCTCCAGATGTAATGGATATGTCATTTGCCAACCAGGCTTTAGCTGCGGAATATTTAGTACAAAATAAAGACAAACTTAAAGTTAATGTGTATACTCTACCAAAAGAGTTGGATGAGATGATTGCTGCTTTAAAATTAGAATCACTGGGCATTAAAATTGACAGTCTGACTAGAGAGCAAAAAAAGTATCTTTCTTCCTGGCATGAGGGAACTTGACAAAAAGTACATGTATACTCTCAACCAAAACTTTTGATGAGAGTTATCGAAAAATAATCAAGGAAGATAAACAAAAATTAAAAAGTACTCAAAAAGCACTACAACTTCTTCAACAAAATCCTTTTTTATCCGTCTCTTAGAAGTCACAAAGTGAACACCAAAAATTTTGGAGAAAAATGGAGCAGTTGAGTTACTGGGAATTTGAGGATTATTTGGGATTTTGATCCGGAAAAAGAACTTATTATTTGCTTTTAGCTATAACGGAACATTCTGGAGCCCATAAAGAGTACAGCTAAACTATTAAGGCTTAACAAATTCCACATAGTCATAACTTATAGGCGGTTTCGTTTGTCTTAATATTTCAAAACCACTCTCTTCCCGAATTGGTTGCTGATTGACTTCTCTTAGTCCTACCTGCTCACCTAATCCTGCTAATTCACCTCCCCTGAAAAAATATAAAGGCCAGTTAAAAATAGCTTGCGGTTCTAAAGCTGCTCCCATCACAGGATAACAGTCATTCATTTCTCCAGGCCTGTAAAGACCTAATCGCTCAAGATCAACTTTTTTCCAATCTCTTTCAGACAGTACAGCAACATGTAAACTGGCTCCAGGCTTTAAAGTAGTGGCAATTCCTGCTAATACTGCCTGATGGTAATCTTTTGGAATACTATGTAATACCCTCCAAAGTAAAGCGGCGTCAAATCTAGTCTGCCCTACATCAAGTCTGGTTAAATCAGCTACTTCAGCTCTATCTAGGGTATGGGCAAAACCCCTGTTAAATCCTTCAACTGCAGCCGGATTAATTTCAAAACCTCTAAAAATATAGGGACGGTTGCTGTAAAAAGGGGCTTTTTGCGCTATCCGTCCTTCTCCGCAGCCAAAATCAGCTACAACCGAACCTTCTGTTAGTTTATCCAAAGTGGGAAATACTATCGTATTTAAAATCGAATCTGGTGAAACTGCCCCATTAAGATGGTACCCATCTCCCCAAGTATATTGAGGAACACCTACCTTTACTTCTACTGTAAATTTACTCATATAACTTCTCCATTTAAGACTTTAGTTGCTAAAGCCAGATTTTTTAGTTTCTGTTTCGCTGATTCTCTGGAAAGCTCCAACATCCCACAATCTGGACCTAAAATAAGTTGCTTTGGAGGAAGATATTTTAAGGCTTCTTTACCTCTTCTAGTAAGCCAGTCTACACTTTCTACTTTTTCCTTTCCTACATCTAATACACCGAGCATGACAGTTTTTTTACCTATAGAAGGTAGAACAGATAGATCCAGCTTACTTTGAGCTCCCTCAATTGAGACTATATCAATTTTGGAATCAGCTAACCAAGATAAAACATCATGGTAATAATCTGCGTTTGCTTTATATCTTATGCCTTTGGCTTCTAATGGTTTATTAGGATAACCACAGCAAATATGCACAATATAAGTAGCTTTACTTTCTAGTCCGTTAAAACATTTTTCCAGAGCTTTTAATCCCCATTTTTTAGCCCTATCTGGAAATCTAAGTAAAACCGGATCGTCAAATTGAATAACTCTGCATCCTTCTTCAATTAAACTTTCAACTTCATGATGGATAGCCTGAGCATAGTCGAAGGCCATTTTCTCCAAATCCCCTCTATAAAATTCATCTGCCACACAATCCACCACTGTGGAAGGACCTGGCAAACCTATTTTAGGAGTTGTTTCGGCATGTTTTTTTGTAAATTTAAACTCATTTATCAAAATTGGTTTTTTATATTTAATAGAATCAGAAACTACCGGTACATCTCTTTGGAAAATCCCACCTCTATAAGGAACGCTTTTAAGATTTTTGAAATCAAGTCCATTTAAACCTTTCAGTATATGGAATACATAATGACTACGCCTTTCTTCTCCATCAGTAATAAAATCTATCCCTGCAATATTTTGATCTCTAATTGCTGCCAAACAAGCCTTATTTAATCTCTTTTTAAAAGCTTTATTACCAATCTTTTTTTCTATTTCACCAAATGAAAAACCTAAGGTATCCAGCAACTCTCTGCCGGATTTAGAGTAGATATTTTTTGGTTTAGGGTAACTACCAACTATGGCTGTTAATATCTTATCTTGTTTAATTTTTCCATTATTTGTCATTTTTTTCTTAAAAACCTCCTTTTTAAACTAATCTTCTGGTAATATTCTCAATTACTCGTTGGGCCAAACCAACTTCATCTGCTCTATAAATTCCAAGTTCTAAACCTTGTCCAAAAACCGCTGTGAACCTCCCTCCAGCTTCAGGAGTTCTATCTATTGTTAAACGGGTAGCGTCTTCAAATCCCCTAATATTAGGATTTCTTTCTAAAACTACACACCTAACTGATGGGTCTTGTGCTAAACTGATTGCTCCTTCCCCGATTGCAGTCAAATCAACCACCAGACCTATCACTTGGCCTGTCTTACTATAAGCACGTTGTTTCCCAATATAAATACCCTCACCCACCTTACCAATGTGAGGATAACTTTCCACTACTCCGATTGCTTCTTTTGCAAAAAAGACTTCTGGTATCCAAGTATTCCAAGCCTGTTCAGCTATTATTAATGCGTTATTTAATATGTCGTATTCTTTTCCCATAAAAAAACCTCTCTTGAAAGAGAGGTTAAAATATTTTGTCCTTCCAGGACCTAATCCTCCCTTTTATCCCGCTTAGCGGGGTTCGGGTTTGGGTTTAGCACCCGTCATCGACTACTTTCTGCTAGGCTATAGCCCTGAGCGAGCAAAGCGAATCGAAGGGTTGCTGGGTAGATCAATGAGCCAAAACTCTCCCTACCACTCTTGATTAATATTAAATTGTACTACTATCTTAACATAAACTAAATTTTTTTGTCAACCACGTTAAATACCCTAATAGGTTGAATCTTGCCTAGTTCCACAATCGTCTCCTCACCTTGCCATCCATAAGACAATCTTCCTAAATCTGGATGCCATCCTTTCAGATACCTTCTAACCCTGCTAAAACCTCCTTGTTGATCTATAATCACTTCTCCCAATATCTTTGGTGGCGTTGCTCCACTAATAACTTCCGCTGCCATAAGAATACTATAAGCAATCCCGTATTTACTGTCAAATGAATGTCTTGGCCACCTAGATAGAGAACGGTTGTCCTCCCTTCTCCAGATAACTTTTAATATAAGCTTGTGGGGTCTGGTAATGCAAGGAGTGGTGGTATCTTTTCTGGTTGTATTTTTCATTGAAGATGTCACA
>JACQIX010000037.1 GCA_016198275.1 Candidatus Daviesbacteria bacterium
ATTCCCTAAGAGGTAGTTCAATAGTAAAACTTGTTCCTTTAGCCGGGGCACTGGAAACTTTAATTTTCCCACTATGCATTTTAACTATTTGAGAGGTAATGAAAAGGCCAACACCTAGGCCTTTTTTATATTCCCTTTGCCTATTCCCCCTCGCAAAAAGATCAAAAATAACTTTTTGTTCCCCGGAAGCCATCCCTATACCCTGGTCTTTAATAATAAATTTTGCATTTTCTCCATTTTTAAAAATTTGAATTTCAATTGGTTTACCTTCGCCGTATTTTATTGCGTTGGAAAAAAGATTGGTAATTACCTGTTCAAGTCTTACTTTATCCCATTTTCCAATAACAGGAGAGGGTGCGATCAACTTTATTTTGTATTTTCCTATTTTTAAAACTTCAGAAAAACTTATGTTTACCTGTTTTGTTATACTCACAAGATCAGTATCCTCAGGCTGCAGGTTCATCTTGCCTGTTGTAATAAGTGAGACATCAAGCAAATCATTAATCATTGATTTTAACCATTCTATTTGCTGCTCAGAATTTTTTATAACTTCGATTAACTGCTGAACAGAAAAATTTGCCAAAGGGGCTTTTCTTATATTATTCAGTTCATTGTGGAGCTTTAGGAGCATAACAGTAAGGGGCGTTTTTAGCTCATGAGAGATTATAGAAAGGAACTCATCCCTTGCCTTTATATTCTTTTGGGCTAATTTATAATCATTAAATAGCTTGATAAAACTGTGGGCATAGTTTTTTTCTTGCTTTTTTAACTTGCTTAGCTCACTGCTTTCCCAAGTCAGGTCTACCAAAAAACTGGTAATAATTGCTCCAAATATAGAAATAGGTATTAGTATTTGGTCCTGATAATTCTTAAAAAAATCAATTGAGACATATATAAGAATTCCGAAAATTGAGTTAATCCCAAGTTTAATGAATAATGTAGTAAATTTGTGTTTAAATGAGATGTATTTTCTAGAGTAGTCATATACCCATTCATATAATCTGTCTCCCGAATGCGGGTTACTTTTCATAAAGCTTTATGCAAAATATAGCAGACTTACTTCTAACAATTCAATGATATAATTTTAGATAGTGCAAAAAATTATCCTTATTGTCGAAGATGATAATACTCTGCGAAACTTTTTAAAAAAAGTCCTGGTTGCTAATAACTTTAAAGTAGCAGAGGCAGCTGATGGGGCAGAGGCTCTGGAGGCTATAGAAAAATACCTTCCAGATTTAGTATTGCTTGATTTTGGACTGCCAAAAGTATCTGGTGAAACAGTATGTGTAAAAATCAAAAAAGACCATCCGGAAATTATTGTTATTGCCCTAACTGAAAAAACCTCAAGTTTAGATGTTGTACATGGATTACAAATAGGTGCGGATGATTATATCAGTAAACCCTTTGTTACCGAGGAACTGATAGCCAGAATAGATACAAGACTTAAAACAGTTGTAGGTAGACAAACGATACCTAAAGAGAAACCTACCCGCAATGTCCAAGCAAGTGTGTCAGGCGGGGAAGAGCCGAAGATAGAAAAAATAATCCTTAGAGAAAGTATCGTCATAATACTTTTCCGGCTCATTTCTACGGAAGCCATATTTGGATTGTCCATTTTTCTTCTTAGCATTTTATTTCCTTACTTGAGCCCCATTACAAATACTACTGACTTTTCAGGCTTATATTTTATAGTTTTAACAGTAGATTTTTTAATAAATATAGGGATAGTAATTTTAATTGCCTTAAAATGGAACTCCGAATATGCTGAAGTTTCCAAAGATGGAATAATTAAGCACAGTGGAATCCTGCATAGGAAAGAACAAAAATATGCCTGCAATTTTATTGAGGGAGCTAAACTTGAACAGTCCCTCTTGGGTTTACTTTTTAATTACGGGACAATTGAACTATATGATCCTGCACTGAAAGAGCAGGTTTATTTATTAAATATAGCAAATCCAAAAAGATATAGTGAAGCAGTACAAAATATTGTTTCAAAGCAAAAAAATAAGCCCATGCCGTTTATAGCCCAGGAAGATAGCCAGGAATGACATAAGTATAAAAATGGGCCTCAGCTTAATATAGAGAATATGTCTTGTCTTTTACAACCTTTGGAGTTAATATAAATCCATGGATGAGAATGAAGTAAACTTCTTGCTACGCAATAAACTAAAAGCAATAGTTGAAGAAGTTGTAAATAGAGGTGTTGATCCAATCAAAGAGGATTTAGTTGGAATAAAGGAAACACAAGAAGATCACGCAAGAAAATTTAGTGCGTTGTCAGGGGATATGGAACAAGTTTTCTCAGGGGTAAAAACTACACACGACGAAATAGGCCTTTGGCATCAGAGGGATAAAAGAGAAATTTTCTTCGGGGTGGGCCTAGCGTACGATGTAGAATCTATTTTACCTTATACCAGGAAAAAGAGTTAGAGCTATTCAGAAGCATATTCAGCCATTAAAACTACTTTCACCGCAAGGTATTCTGTATCTTGCTCAGCACATTGCCGTTGCCATTTTTTTCTTTCGCACTTTCCATTAGGAAGCGGGGATACTGCACCCAAAGTAATATTAACATTATGTTCTCCTATATTAAACTTTGGATCCCACTTTTCTAGTATCCCAAAGATATGCCTTGGGTGCATCCCAACTATTCGGCTCAATTCTTTCAGTGTTATAACTGGTAAAAATTCTGTGCAGTTTGCCTTTTTCCAAGGTTCTAGTATTTCATCTATACCTGCAGTAATCTTTGGTAAAACACCGTCTCTTTGGTGATTATATAAACTAGCTCTGAGAAATCTAGAAGGATAGTATTTATCCAACCATTGATGGACAGCGGTGTAAGCATTGTTAATTGATCCGTTTACTCCCCCCACTTCTATTTCTACAACAGGGAATCTATCTGCAAGAAGTCGCTTTTTAAATTTGGGTGAAAAAACCTCTACTTTCATCCTGATAGGATAGCATGATGAAGAAATAATTGCAACCCATAGTTAATTGGGGTGGGCGGTCAGACTTACTTTGTACCCAGGTGAAAGATTATGACATAGATAAGTTATCTTGTAATTTTGATTTCTTTCTATTAGTATAAAATCATGGATGAAAACAAGCTGAAGGCAATAATTGAAGAGGTCATTAATAAAGCTGTAGAACCGATTAAGGAAACTCTGGAAAACCATACGGGTGCTCTAATGAGGATAGAATCAGTTTTAGAAGGGTATGCGGACGCATATAAAGTGAATAAGAAGAATATTGAGAGATTGGATGATAGGTTAACAACAGTGGAAGATCAACTTGAGATTCACCCTTCAGATCAATTAGCAATCCAAAGATAGATTTTAAATCCAGCTATTCTAAAATAGCCTAGTTAAGTCCTATAGTTGATTAACTATGCACTTTTAGCTATAATTTATATATGAAAGATGGGGAACCCTTACAAATTCCAGAAGAATCATGGACTGTTGATATGTGGCGAGAAATCACTGCTGATTGGAATTTATTCAATATACAAATTGCCAGGATTCTTGCGGGTAAAACTTATGAGGAACGACGGAAAGCTGGAGGAGAATTTTTTGAGACAAGATTCAATAGAGGATTAGGTCCTGATTATTCTGAATTTCTAGCGAATCTGTTTATTTTATCGGATAGTACATTAGCCACCTTAATAGAATCTCTACCAAAAGATAAGGATCCAGTTGTTGTTATACCTGGCATGCCATTTAAACCATTTGAAGAATCAAGACGATTTCTTCCAGATGAAGGTATTGGGTCTGAAGTACTTACTAGACCACTAGATTTTGGAGAGGGGTTATGGGGGAATATACAAGCAATAAAAGTAGCAAATGATGCAGTTATTTCTGTGGTTACTCTCATAGCTCGTACTCCCCAAGACCTCCTGCGAGTTAGAGAAATTCATTTATTGGGTACTTTCAGAAATGCACACCTCCATGCTAACTTTGGAAGTGGGGATAACTCTATAGAGAAACAAACGGGTTTTACTTCTCAACATACCGAAGATGGCGAATCAATTATTCCTAAGCTTGTTACTGGATATACTAAAAGTGAAAATCAACAAATAGTGGTTGGATTACCTTATAATCTTGATGCATTAAGGTCAGAACTTACATTTACATTAAAGCCTAAAGATAAATAATTAATAGTTCTAAAATCCTCAACAATCCCCAACTAAATATTTGAGCCTACGGGTTCAAACCTCCCCTCAGGGGTATACTAATTTTGAGGCTAAAAAGTACTGGGGTGGCTGACGGGAATCGAACCCGCGACTTTCAGGTCCACAACCTGACGCTCTGCCATTGAGCTACAACCACCGAGTCAAACTCGGTAGGGACGTTCGACATCCCACCACATAAATATTATTCTAACATTTTTGACACTAAAAAACCCCTTGCGGGGTTTCCTAGAACCTGTTAATCAATCTTGCGATTAATTAGGACCTTGCGGTCTTTTACAGGTTTTTTCACTATATAATACCCAACTATAGCTGTCAAGTAGGACAATGTAGATCAAATTATAGCAAAATTAATTGGAAAATGGTAATAACTGCCAAAACTGCTCAGGATGAAGAAGGGCTTCAAGTAAAGCAGGTTGTAAAATTCTGAAATCCAAAACATTCAGTCCGCTTTTAACTGTCTGATGAATAGTCATAGGATGATAGTTTGTTTTTTCCAGGGTAAAGTCAAAGGCATAATCAGGCAGTAAATATCTTGCCTCCAGCTCCTGTGATTTTCCATTGCTATCCAAGGTAATTTTGCGGGTAGAGTCTCCCGCCACACCGCTTACCTTCAAAATATATTCCCCCTGAGCTGTTTTTTTCCACTTCAGTGAGCTTAAAATTTGTAAAATTACAGGCTGTTTAACTTCGGTGATAAATTCAGTAGGATTTGATTCAAACTGGGTATTTCCTGAAAATAAATTTAAAACTACTTTAAATGTTCCTTTTTGCGGGGCCCTAAGTTGAATGTTAAAATTATAATCCTGCCCAGGTTCTATTTTGGTGTTTTTTGGCAGCTCAACCGCATTGATCCCTAAATCTTCCCCCCCCAAAAGAGGGGCTAGTTTGACTTGCATTCCATCATTCCAAATAGATTGACCGGTATTTTTAAAGTTTAAAGAAATGTTATAAATTTCCCCTGCCACAATTGACGAGTAAACTTCACCTTTTGTCAATTCAGCAGATATTTGCTGGATGGGTTTGCCCCCGACTTTAGGCAAATTTTGAATTGTTTGATACATAGCATAGTAATCAGAATTGGTATTTTTAAAGGAGAAATGGTCAAACGGAGTTTGCTGATAACTCAATAAAAAAGGAGTAACTGCCACAATACGCTCATTTACCCAGCTATTTTCAAAAGCTTTCTGGAAATAACCGGCTACAGTTTCCTGGTTTGGTAGCCTATAGTCATAATTTAACCCTTCAGCATGTTTCCAGCCTGTTTCAGTAATAAAAATTGGCAAATTCTTAGTCACCCCCAAAGCACGAAGTTGCTGCAATTCCCAATACCAGGTTCTAATGGAACCTCTGCCAGTCCCATCAGGGGACCCTGCAAAATCAGGATTCGGGTATGAGTGTGAAGACCAACCATCCAATTTATTGAATATTCCGGGGACCGTTTCCTCCATTTGTTGCATATAAATCAGCTGATCTTCAAAAAAAGGAGGTTTAGAAGGTGCGGAGGCATCAAAACCTGCATTGAGTACAAAAAAGTCTCGATTTTTATTTTTAAGTGCTGTAATAGTCTGATCTAAGACTTTTGCGTAAGATTTGGCGTCAACTTTATTTCCCCATTCCTTTGCATGATTAGGCTCGTTATAAACAATGACATAGCGGTTTTTGACAGGCCAGTTTAAGGAATTTAAAAAATCAGCCCAGGCTTGTTGATCACCTTCATAAGGTCTTTCCCAATAATCATTAAATGGCTTGGTGGCAAGCCTGACAATAGGAATTAAATGGCGGCGCCTTAAATCATTAAAAAATTCCTGCCACTTACTTTCATCTCTATCCTTACTTTCTATTAAAAAAGTAACATAACCCCAATCACCACCTGAACTATTTACCAGGGATGCTGAGGGAGATGATTCATCAGGAGTACCCTGAATAATATGAATCCCAAATTTGTTGTTGGGAACAACTAGAGGATCAACAATGGCATTAACAGGGTTTAGGAAGGGCATAGCGAATAGAAAAAATAACAGCGCAAAAAGTAAAAATTTTCTCATTGAGCAACCTATTTTACCACGCAGATAATAGATAAGGTAATATAAACTACTGAATCAGATATTAAAAGGTGTAAAATGTAAGTATGGAACGGATTAAAGCGGCGTTAGTTTTTACTGGACAAGGGGTAAGTTTAATGGAGGTTGCTAAGAAATACGAACTTCTAAGTGGAATTAATCGGACATTGCTAAGAGACCGATTTGAACAGATGAGTGAAGCGTTTAGAAAATATACCGGGGATTCACTACCTAAACCAACGGATCTTCTTGGAGGAGCCGAGAATTCTTTTGCCCGTTATGCACAACCTTTTATATGTTTGCTATCTATAGTAGATTATGAAAATTTGATAAAGTCTCCTTCTTGGGGTAATTATAATCCTAAAGCAATTGCTGGATATAGTTTTGGGGAATATCCTGCACTTATAGCTTCAGGGGTCATAGAAAATTACGAACAAGGGTGTAATGTAGTTGTTAATAGAGCTTTAGAAACTGCTAAAGCTTGTCAAACAATGCCGGGGCGATTAATCAGAGTGATTGGCGCTGGAGTGGAGCATATAAACAGCATTACTAAACTTGATTGCGGACCCTGGGTTGCATTGGATAATGCACCAAAAGTAGTAGTCTTAGGATGTAAAAAGGGCGATATTGAAAGTGTAAAAGCAGGCATAAGAGGAATTGGGGGGAAAGTAAGGACTGAAGAATTAGATACAATTCCCGGAGCTTACCATACCCCTTTAATGCAACCTGCAGCTGATGCCATGCGAGCCTTCCTTGCTAAAATTGGCCTTAAAAATCCAAATATTCCTGTATATGCAAATATTGATGCACGTCAACATACGGATGGAGAAGAACTTAAAGATATACTTCCCTTAAGTCTTACCCAAACTGTCCAGTGGAGAAAGTTTTTACTAGGTCTTGAAGGAATAGGCGCTCTAATTGAATTAGGCCCAGGGGGAATGATAGCTAAGCTTTCACAAATAAATGGTTCTCCAATCCCGGTATTAAATTCTTTAACTGCTTAAAAACCCTATGCGACTTGTAACGCAATATTCATAGAAGTTACAACTGATCCGATACCAAAACTTGTAAAATTAAATCTTTTGCCAGAAGTTATTTCCCCTCTATTTATTAACTGACCTAGAGCTACAACTGAGGTCCCAGAGCTAAAATTTCCCATCTGTACTGTTTCATCATCCATTACCCATCTAAATGTCAATTCCGGAAAGCCATCTTTTGATAAGGCTCTATTTATATCTTTCATAATAGCATCGATTAAAATTCTTCTGCCTGGTTGGTGTGATGCTGCTAAATCAACAACATTTTTTGGTTGGTTAGGTGGATACATCGTATAGTACTCCCTCATTATTTGGGTTACCACCGGGGGGACAACAACTTTAAAATACCTGGTGGTACCCCGGGTGTACATTTCTAAATAAGGACTATCCGTTCTTGGAAGCTTTAAATAGTTGCCTTCTGCTGCTACAGCAAAAATTTTCTCACCACCTTCATGTACTCTGTAATGCTCAGGAACTGGAAGGTGACTCCCTGCAGGGGGGAGTGTATAAGTTTCAGGAGATTTGAAAACTCCGTTTATATCAGGAATCACTTCTGATATACCGTTATAAAGAATTACTTGATGCGGATTATAAGCTAAGGCGGAAGTACCTAAGCTAAAAACACTGTAATCGATAGACTTTTTCGGATTAACAAAATAAGTCAAAGGTTCAATTGAAGCGATCACTATCTTACGCAAATTGGGATTTTGCCTTACCTCATATAAGGTATCTAAAAAGGCTGCAGCTGCTCCACCGCAAGCCAGATAATAGTGTTTCACATTACCTTTATCAAATGGAATACCAAGAGCTTCAGCAATTTGTCTTTTCCAAAGACCTTTTGGCCTTCCTGGAATATCTGCAGGAGTAGACGTTGTTAAAATAAGACGATCTAAATCTTGCCCCCTACAACTATATGCTTCAAGGACTGCACTTATCGTCTCTACTCCTGCTCGAACAACTTCTTCAGCAACTTTTCCCTCATTGCCTTTGAAAGTCATCGGGACTGAAGGATGATATCTTAAGGTAAAGCCAGACTCTCTTAACCCATCTTCTTTAAGGATAACATCTGATGAATCATCAGGGATTTTTTTTAAAACCTCAGCATTAGAAATCCCCAAACCCCAAGCACCGATGGCGACTGGGAATCCCGGAATATCAGTAATTACCCTTTTTTTTGTTAATATAGGCTCTGTTTCAAAGGGCATAGTACTAGCTAACCCATTTTCTAAAAACTAAAGAATTATTCATACCTCCAAAACCAAAGGTATTCGTTATAGCGTACTCAACAGCATGAGATTTGGCCTTATAAGGCACAAAATCTAATTCATCATCAATTGGGTTATCTAGGTTTATAGTCGGAGGAATCATACCATCCCTCATTGCTAATATTGCAAATATAGCTTCTAACGCGCCGGTCGCACCTAACATATGTCCTGTCATCGATTTAGTCGCACTGATCGGAATTCTAGGAGTATATTCTCCGAATACATACCTAATAGCCCGTACTTCCGGCGGATCGCCTATTGGGGTCGAGGTGGCGTGGGCATTGATATAACCAATTTCTTCCGGAGGAATACCGGCGCGAGCTAATGCCATTTGCATTGCCCTAATCGCACCTTCGCCTGATGGGGCTGTATCATGTTCAGCATCAGCAGTATTACCATACCCTACCAATTCAGCATAAATCTTAGCCCCTCTAGCTTTGGCGTAGTCTAAACGCTCTAAAACGTTAGCAGCAGCACCCTCTGCTTCTACAAAACCATCTGCATTTTTGTCAAAAGGCCGGCTTGCGTTCTCGGGCTCATGATTATGGCTAGTTGATAAAGCACGAATTGCGGCAAAAGCCCCGATGGTTATACGGTCAATAGCAGAATCACTCCCCCCTGTTACCATTACCAGCGCGTCACCATTTCTTATGGCGTTATGAGCATCCGCCTCCGCATATCCTGATGAAGCGCATGCTGCGGTTACAGTATAGGTCGGACCTTTTATAAACCTATTCATGCCAGTTACTGAAGCTATTCTGTCAATAAGCGTTTGCATAACAGAGGTGGGTGGTATTTTTCTATCGCCTCTTTCTCGGAAGATGTCTTGAGCTACAGCAAAATAATTTGTACCACCCGTTCCACTTCCACAATTGATACCAATATCATAAGGGTGAACACCTCTTAAAGGTTGTTTACCTAGAACCTGCCGAGGATCCAATAAACCAGCATCTATCAAGGCTTCTGTGGCAGCTGCCGTAAAAATCTGGGCTGACCGATGAACCCATTTTGTTTCTCTTGGCTCAAAATACATTTCGGGTTTAAACTCCTTTATCTCACCGGCGATTTGCACTCTGCTATCTCGCCTCTCTTCGTCACTAATCAAAGCTATACCTGATCGGCCTTCTAAAATATTTTTCCATGTTTCGGGTACACTTGAACCAACAGGGTTAACGGTTCCAAGACCTGTTACCACAACTCTTTGTTCATCAGGTAAAAGCTCCGGCCTGGCAACTCTTTTTAAAACTTGGATTTGATAATCTTCTGGTAATTTAAATTCTACTCCCGCAGCCATATTAATTTACCCCTCCTTGGATAGATCTTTTTATTCTTTCAATTGCTTTTGGTCCACCTGTTAGGACTCCGCAATTTATTCCATCAATTCTGGCAATAACTCGATCACCTACCCTCAATACAGCGTCAGAGACAAATCCATTTCTTCTAACCTCCCTTGACTTCACCTCAGTTTGAATAGCGTCTCCTTCCCTTACTACACCTAAAAATTCGATAAGCCCAATACCCCTAAAAAGCGGAACCAGGTCTCCTGAGTTAACTCCCTCCAGCTCTTTAAGATGCATAAATTGAGCTCCTGCAGCTTGAGCTGCGACTTCAATCAAGCGAGGCTTCAAGTGACGGTTTCTATCAATTCCGGGCCTCATCAATACTCCATTTACTGTAACTGCTGTTGCACCGCCCATCATAAGTTCAATATTACCAGACCAGCCGCCACCGTTTAGTGGAAATTCGTCACCTAATAAAATATCCACTATAGCCCTCGGAGGTACTGGTTTTTCAAATTTAGTTTCACCCATTACTCCATCCCAT
This sequence comes from Candidatus Daviesbacteria bacterium, assembly GCA_016198275.1. Taxonomy (GTDB): domain Bacteria; phylum Patescibacteriota; class Microgenomatia; order Daviesbacterales; family UBA10151; genus JACQIX01. Next base: position 10,376 of record JACQIX010000037.1, read on the forward strand.
CTAAAATGTTCCTGCCCGAATACACTGAATAAATTTTGTAAGTACCCTGCGTAGCCTATTTGTGCCGCTGCAACCAATTTAAAACCAGGCACTATTTGCAAACCCGTTTCTGGAGTAAAATGTTCATACGCATGCGCTTTTGTAGAAGTAAATCTGGCCAGATGAATCGATGAAACCCCTTGTTCAGCTTGAATTATCGGTCCGGTCTCAGCTGTATATAAAGGTTCCATATGTCTTTTCCCGACATGGGCTAAAGTAAAACTTTGTTTAGGTGTATGGAAAACAGTCTGATCCACATATAAAGAGGCTGGTCCATACATGTAAAACCGCCTTTTTACTTCCTCCTGATCCCAGTTTGGCACGCCTACATATTTCTCTCCACCGAATTCTAGCTGCCCGGCCTGGAATTTATAAATAGTTTCCAAAACTGCTTTTGCCATATCATCTATTATAGGTAACTTCCCACCTTCCGCGGTCGCTACTAACTGATCCCACTTTTCTTTTCCACCTGCTTTCCTTAACATCTCCTTTTTTAAAAGCTTATACGTAATTGTTCCATCAACAGCATGACCAATGATAAAGCCCAATCCAATTTCTTTATAATTTGCTTTAGCAACAAGAGGAACTTCATGAATTAATCTATCCCGTCCTCTTTTTTTGGAGGAAGCAACTGGATCATACATTGGAAGCTGTTCAACATATGGATAGAATCTGGACCAGGAACTTTCCACCTCCAGAACCAGCGCGCGATCCGAAAATAACGGAGCAAGCTCTCTTACTAAGGCTATTTTGCCATCGGAGTTGACGACACGGGGGTTTTGTTTATCAATGCCACCGGCTGCATTAGAGACAAGTACAGCTAAATGGTAACCCCCTCCATATATCCATCTACGAAGACGTTCCCTCTGGCTGGGTTTCGTTATATCAGCTAAAAACGGAACTATATTGCCGGGAAGGCCTGCAGCCTGATTTACCAACTCTTGTACCCGACCTTCTTTCTTTGGATCTCTATAAGTAGCGATTACCATAGCCCCTTCTCCTGCTAAAACAAGAGCAGTAGCTCCTCCGATACCTCTTGTACCGCCTGTAACTAAAACCGCTTGCCCTTCCAATGGTCGTTCTGGATCAATTGGCATTTATTTACCCTCCTGATCAGGTAATCTATAGCCAGCCCTAGCAAAAGCTACTAATCCTGTATATGCCGGTCCCATTCCGCCATGAACCTGAATCGAAGTCCCGTTGATATATTCGGCATCTTGGCCGGACAACCAGGTAACTACTTTAGCAATGTCTTCCGGAGTTGCCAGTCTTCCGGCAGGTATCACAGCTTCTGTCATCTTCCTAATATTTGGATCGGAAGTCAGTTTTTTAGTCATCCCGGTTGCCACAAACCCAGGCAAAACCGCATTAACCCTGATTCTGGCTCTACCTAATTCCCTGGCTAAAGATTCTGTTTCTGCAATTAAAGCGGCTTTTGATCCGGCATATGCTGATTGACCTTCATTAAAAAACATCCCCACTATACTTCCTATATTAACAACTGATGCTCCTTCTTTAGGAAAAACCCTTTGTCTGTAACACGCTTTTACAAGTAAAAGTGGAGCTTTGGAATTAACAGCAAAAGATCGGTCTATTTCTTCTGGAGTCAGTAATATAACAGGTTTACTTACTTCAACCCCTGCATTATTAACTAAAATGTCAACCTTACCAAAGCCTTCTCCGGCTTTTACAGCTTTTATAAGAGCCTCCGGAGCATTAGGATCAGCTAGATCAGCTGCAAAGAATTCTGCTCTTGCACCTAAACCTCTAATTTTTTCTAAAACCTGCTCGGCAAGAGGTTGGCTTTGTTGCCGCCCGTGAATTGCTACTGTTGCCCCAAACCGGGCAAATCTTTCTGCAATAGCTGCGCCAATCCCATCCGGTTGGGAAGCACCGGTTACTAAAACTACTTTTCCGTCAAACTCTCCTCTTTCTGGCATATTTGGTATTTAATCAGTATTTAGAATATCTTTCCGTAGTAAAACTTACTGATATTTTGTAAGGTATGTTACCAAACTATTGTAATTTTTTTCACCTTTAGGTATACTGGCTCTCAAACTGTCCACCCAGTAAGTTAAACTACTTTTAAATGGACAATAAAGATAAATTAAAAAAACGCCTGGAAAATATCTGGCAGCCCCCTGATTTTGCAAATTTTTTTGAAAGTGTCATTAAGAAACCCACAAGACTCATTAAAAAAGGAGCCGTGCTTTTTAATTTTGGCGATCCCCTAAATTGTATCTACTTTATCCAGGAAGGGTTTGTAAAATTGTACCGTTTGTCAGACGAGGGTAGGGAAACCACTATTTATTTATACGGGCCAGGAAATATTTTGGGGATCCGGGCGCTTACTTCCGAAGATGAAACTGCCAGACATTATGCCGAGGCTATCACTGATTTAAAAATGCTCACTATCCCACGTTGGGAGTATTTGGAGATACTAACCCAAAACCCGGAATATGTAGTTGACTTAACCCACACCTTTATGCAGCGGTTGAACTATACCGAGAGAAAACTGGAAGGATTTATTGCTCAGGATGTAGTTACCAGGGTGGCCATATTTTTAGCTGATGTCATTGAAAGATTTTATCAAGGTGGAAGAAAAGGCCAAATTACTCTTCCCTTAAAGTTAACTCATCAAAGAATTTCGGAATTTACCGGCTCATTTAGGGAAACTATTACTCTTGCTTTGCACAAACTTGAGGATTTAAAAATCATCAAAATGAAAAGGAGTGAAGTGATAGTTTTAGATTTGGCTAAATTAGAAAAAATAGCCCGGATTAATAAAATTTAAGGAATTATATTTATTTTTATCGTCTTAATCTAAAATTGAGCCGGTCGTAAAAAGTTCTTATATCTTCCCCATGTCTAACTCCGAATTCAAATCCAGCACCTACTGCTGAAAGAATTGTTAACCCTCCTAAAGCTGCAACAACAATTGCACTTTTCTTATGCTGCCTTACTTCTTCTGCTAGACGGGAAACCCAATGGTAACGTTTTGCAATAATTTCTGCTATTTCGGGCATCTTATCCTCCAGATTCCCCTCTAAAAATTGGTTAGTTCTTCCATCAACTGCAATCTCTCCATTACCATTCAATACTGGAGGTCTCAAACCTGAAACAGGTATTACAGACTCAACGGGTAATCCCATACCTATTTCATTGGCGGGAATAGTTGCCCCTAATTCTATACTCATCTTTACTGTATTGTACAGATAAAAAAATAAAATACAATCCCGAATGAAACTGGGGGATTGATTTTCGGATTTTGTTTGGGTTAATATGGATTGATGCTGGAAATTTCCGAGCCAATTAATGTCTGGGTCTTTTTTAAGGGTAATTTAATTCAACCCTGGTGCTTTTTTTGGAAAAACAGGCAGATTAAGGTAGAGAGAATTAATTTAGTTCATACCTCAAAAGATGGGGCGAATACTTTTTATCATTTTTCTTGTTCTTCCGGGGGTAATTTTTACAAGCTAAGATTTGATTTAAGTAAGCTGAAATGGTTTCTTGAAGCAGTTGAAGAAGACTGAATATGACTATACGCAAAGCGTGGAACTATCGCAGGAGTTGAAATTATGAATACAATTATCTTCCATATAGATTTCAACTCCTACTTTGCCACCGTTGAGCAGCAGGCTAATCCTAGACTGAGAGGAAAACCCATTGGGGTAACCGGAGGGGATAAGAACCCGTATCGCTCGCGCTCTGAAGATAGTATAACGCTCGCTCACGGAACCTTGCCTTCGCCTAACGGCGAACGTAGACTGGAAAGAACGGTGTTAGGAGCAGCTTCTGTTGAAGCCAAAAAGTTTGGGGTCAAAACCGGCATGCCAATTTGGCAAGCTAAAAAATTATGCCCGCAAATTATCCTGGTAGCAGGGGACTCGGATAAGTATTTGGAGACTACCAAAAGATTTTTAAATATTTTAAAAGACTATAGCTCCTACATAGAGGTATTTTCCATAGATGAAGTGTTTATGAAGATGGAAGATTACCACGTCGCTTCGCTCCTCGGAATGACAAAAAGAATAGCCCAAGAGATCAAATCCCGCATCAAAATTGAAATTGGTGAAGTTGTCACCTGTTCTATTGGCATTTCTTATAACAAATTAATGGCAAAACTGGCAGGCTCCTTGCAAAAACCTGACGGGCTGGTAGTAATTGCCAACCAGGAAGAAGCCATTAAGATCTTGGACAAAATAGAACTGGATGAGGTTTGCGGGATTGGCGCCAGGATAAAAAGCAGGCTTAATAATCTGGGGGTATTTAATTTCGGAAAACTCCGCCAAGTACCCCAAGCAGCCTTGCTTGCTTCTTTTAAATCTTACGGGCAAGTCTTATATAACATGGCCCAAGGTATAGATAATTCAGCAGTGGTACCTTTTTGGGAAAAAGAAGAGGTAAAAAGTATCGGCCACAGACACACCATTGATCATGATACTGCTAATCCTACAGAAATAAAACAAATTCTTCTTAAACTGGCTGAACTGGTAGCAAGAAGGCTGCGGGCAAAAAAATTAACAGGGAAAACTGTCCACTCCTGGTATCGGCAAGCCATTCCTACCTTGGAGGTAGGAATGGAGCTACACCTAGGGTTTGAGGGGGATAGGATACAGACTACGATCTTTTACACTAACGACGGAATAGAAATCTTTAAAGCTGCCTGGAAAATTTTTCATCAAATCTGGAATCAGGAAAAGATACGGATGATCGGAGTATCTGTTTCCAACCTTAAGCCAAAAACCCCTCAAAATCTATCGCTTTTGCCTGAAAACAGTAAACAGGAAGCTATTTTAGAGACTTTAGATAAAATAAATGACAAATTTGGAGAATTTACCCTGCAAAGAGCCATCCTTTTAGATTCGATAGGAATGCAGCGCAAACCTAATCCTTTTTTATCTGACAGAAGGTTTAAAATATGATAAGCTAATTTTAAATGAAAATAATAGTCACTGGCGGAGCCGGGTTTTTAGGTTCACATCTTTGCGACAAGCTAATTGAGCAGGGAAATCAGGTTATTTGTATAGACAATCTATTAACCGGAAATGCTGATAATATTGCCCATCTGCAAAATAGTCCTGATTTTGAATTTGTAGAAGCTGACGCGCTTGATAGCTTCCCCGGGGAGTTGGACTTTGATGCTTTATATCATTTAGCTTCTCCTGCTTCTCCTAATAAAAATAACCCCAGAAGCTATCAGGCTTTACCTTTTGAGACTATGCAGGTTAATACTTTTGGGACATGGAATTTGTGCCAGGAAGCATTAAGCAGGGGAGCTAAATTTTTATTTGCTTCTACTTCGGAAATTTACGGTGATCCCCTTAAGCATCCTCAAAAAGAAGACTATCTAGGAAATGTCTCAACTACCGGACCAAGATCTGTTTATGATGAATCTAAAAGATTCGGTGAAACTATTACTTCTGCCTTTGTCCGTTATCACAAATTAAATGGTATAAGTGTCCGTATTTTTAATACTTATGGCCCCAGAATGGCTCAAGACGGCAGAGCAGTAATTGAATTTGTCAATGCTGCTTTGACAAATAATCCGTTTCCTGTTTTTGGTAGTGGCAAACAAACCAGATCTTTTTGCTATGTTTCTGATTTAATTGATGGAATAGTGGCTGCCTTGGAAAAAGGGAAGAGCGGGGAAGTTTATAACTTGGGAAATCCTGACGAACTGACAATTTTAGAGCTGGCAGAGAAAATCAAACAACTGACTAATTCGCAATCAGAGGCGGAATTTGTCAGTCAATTACCTGAAGATGACCCGATCAAGAGATGCCCGGATATTACAAAAGCCAGGCAAGAATTAGGCTGGGAACCAAAAGTTAGTTTGGAAGAAGGCCTTAAGAAATTAATTGAGTATTTGAAAACAGTCCAAACTCCCTAGGTACCTTTAAATTGCAAGCAAGAATATTTCTGTAATGGTAAAATATAATCTGCTTGCGCCCATAGCTCAGTGGATAGAGCAATTCGGTTCTAACGAATAGGTCGGGGGTCCGAATCCCTCTGGGCGTACATCATTTTCCTAAACGAGGCTTATGTATTACACTATTGACAAAGTAATACTTATTTGATATAGTAATAATATGCAATTTACTACTTCGGTAACTCAAAAGGGACAAGCTACAATTCCTGCATTGATCCGCAAAAGGCTAGGTATTGCTCCTAATACTAAAATTGTGTTTGAACTTAAAGATAACAATGAAGCCTCAATTAAACCCGTGGTAGACTTTCTTTCCTTAAAAGGTTCCATAAAAACGAACAAACCATTTGATTTAAATGCTATGGAAAAAGCAATAGAAGATGAAATTATAAATAAATATGTCAGAAAATCTTCTTGATACAAATTTAATTATCCGTTTTTTAGTAAATGATAATCCAAAGAAGGTTAGTAGGATAGAAAAGTTATTGTCAAATAAAAATAATACCAATATACTGCTAGATACAATAGTTGCTGAAATAATTTGGGTGCTAAGTTCCTATTATTCTTTAGGCAAATCAGAGGTTATTGAAAAAATTAATGCTTTAATACATCTGGATACCATAGATTGCAATGCAGTATTGCTTAATAAAGCCCTATCTGTATGGAAAGAAAACAAGATATCCTATGTAGATTCATATCTGGTAGCAGTAGCAAAATTGGGGAATATTCCGTTGTTTTCCTATGATGCTAAACTAAAATCTATTAACTCCGTTACAGTTCAAGAACCATAAAGAAGTTCTAATAGACTCTAGTCGGCGGAACCAAAATTTGGGGTTGACAGACTATTATCCCTTTGTTAAAGTAGTATTTGTGAGAGCAAAAACTGCCATTTCCATTATTATATCCTTCGGTTTATTTGTTACTCCTGTTTTAGGAATAGAATCTACTGCTTCTGAAACTCCCGTAAAAAAGATTGAGGATAGGGTTGAAAAAAGAATTGACAGAATTGAAAAAAGAGTAGAAACCAGAATAGCTACTAAAGAGGCAAAAATGACGGCCAGGATAGAGCAGATGCGGGCAAAAATTGCTTCCAAAGAAGCTATGCTAAGAACAAAGCTGCAAGCATTTAAAGACCAAAGAAAAGCCGAGGTTGCCGAAAGAGTAAATACTAATTTAAACAGAATTAACCAAAACAGGACTTCTCAAATGCAAAAACACCTGGATCTGATGTCTTCAATTTTAGACAGGCTGGAAAAAAGGGTTAATGAAAGAAGCTCTGATATTAAAGACCCGTCGATTGCCAAAGAAGCAATCGGTAGTGCCCGCTCTTACATTGCCTCAGCTGCCGCAGCAGTCAAGCTGCAAGCTGAAAATGATTATACACTGGCACTTTCTTCTGAAAGTAAAGTTAGACAAGATGCGCAAAAGATAAGGGAACAACTCCACCAGAACTTGCAACAGGTCAGAAAACTGGTAATTGATGCCAAACAGTCAGTTGCTAATGCTATTAGGACAGCCAAATCAGGCAGAATAGAGTTACCAAAGGAGGGAACATCAAGTGGAAATAAATAATCCAGCTCCGATAGAGCCGGCAATCCAAACAAATGTTAAATCGAATCCGCAAAATCCGATTATGCCTGTAACCCCTACCGAAGGTGATTCCTCAAATAAAATGGTTCTTTGGTTAATTGGAGGGGTGATACTTATCTTTTTAGTGGTCGGGGTAATTTATTGGTATTTAAGTAAACAGCGGGAAGCAAACCAGCCCACTTTTCAACCAGCTTCTGTTACTATTAAACCTCAACCTAAAGACACGGTTGATGCTTTGGATAGAGATTTAAGTGCTCTTGAAGATAGTAATTTAGACAGCGATTTTTCCTCCCTAGACCAGGATTTACAAAACCTCTAATCCTATACAAAGAAAGTTTCGGTTATTTACTCTTTTTGGAAGACCTTTTTTTACCTGGCTTTGTTTCAGTATTAGCAAGTTGTTCCTTAGATTCAACTGCTTCCAAAGTGGTGGTAGGATCTAGTAACTGTAATACTTTATCAAGTTTATTATTTAGTACTTCAAATTGTTCTTTAAACTGAGGCTGAGATTGACTATTTTCTCTATTTCCGGCTCCTTTTTTCTCCCCAAAACAGTTACTGCAGTATATTGGTTTATCTTCTCTTGGCTGAAAAGGAACTTTGCAGCTGTTTCCGCAATCATCACAAACTGCATCAAACATTGATCTATCTTCAAAATTATTAGACCTGTCATTGCTTCTGCCTTCAAAACTTCTTGTATCAGAACCTCTATTGCTTTTAAAACAATTGCTGCAAAAAATAGGCTTACCGCTTGTAGGTCTAAATGGAACTTCACATTCTTTCCTGCATTTGTCACAAATAGCTTTGTGCATTTCAACGGGTCCTCTTGGACCTCTATCCTTAAAACCTCCTCTATTAAAATCTCTTCCTCCGCCTCTTCTGCCGCGGTCAAAATTTGCCATTGAGTTCATTATAACATTAAATCATTGAATAACTTATTCCCAAGTTGATCCAAAGATATTTGATAGAAGACAAAAGGATATTGATTTTATTGTTAGTCAGACATTAAGGCTAGTTCGATTCACGTTAGGGTACTAGGTTATAGGACTGGATTTTAATGAATTTTTGCAAACCTTCAAGGCTAAAATTTAATGGAGCGATAAATTGGGTAAAAACTACTTATTGAAAAATCGTTTTAACTTTCTTCTCCCGGCACCACTTTTCCAGTATAACCAACATAGGTACGGTTATCTTTCAAGCTGAGCAGTACATAAATATAAAACATGACAGTGAGCTGGAGACGGTATTAGAGTTGGACTCCAAAACTTATTTAATGATACTTCTGAGGAGGCTAAATTGTTAGCTTTTCAGTTAGGATTACTAAATAAAGGTTTGCCTGTGTACGACATGAAAATGTCCTGATATACTGATCCTATGAAATCTAATCCTATAAAACCAGAATTGTATGTTTCAAATTTTCAAAAAAGTCTTGATTTTTATACGAAAATTTTAGGTTTCAACGTAGAATATCAGCGCACAGATCCTTTATTTGCCTTTCTTTCGTATCAAGGTAGTCATCTAATGATTCAGGAATTAGACCTAAATGAAGATAAAACATTTATTACAGGTAGTTATGAATACCCTTTAGGTCGAGGGATAAATTTCCAAATTGATACTGATGAAGTCGAACAAATAGCTCAGTCTTTGAAATCACATAATTATCCATTGAGAAAAGATATACAAGATAGTTGGTATAAAAAGGGGAATATATTAAGTGGTTGTCTGCAAAATTCTTGTACAAGTTTCTCAAGATATTGGAGAAAAACCTTATGAAATTTAAGATAAACCCTAAAATCTTTGAAGAATTTGATAAACCAGTTATTGGAGTAATCATTGCTAAGAGCATTAATAATAAAGATAATGACCCAGAAATATCAAAGCTAATCAGAGAAGCAGAAACAGCTCAAAGGAAAAAGTTGAGTGGCATAGACATCTCCACCCACTCACATATTACTCCTTGGAGAGAAGCGTACAGAAAATTTGGATCAAAACCAAGAGATTTTAGATGTAGTGCAGAAGCATTATCCAGAGTGGTTCTGAGAGGCTCAGAAATAAGGAAAATAAACCCACTTGTAGATTTATATAACTTAATTTCAATAAAATATATTCTTCCAGTTGGAGCAGAAGATTTAGATAAAATGGAGGGTGATTTAAAATTAACCTTTGCTGATGGAACTGAGGACTATATTCCTCTAGGAGAAGAAGAAAATGATCCTCCTAAACCAGGAGAAGTTATTTATAGAGATGACCTAGGTGTAATTTGCAGGAGATGGAATTGGAGAGAAGGCGATAGAACAAAAATAACAGGTGAAACAAAAAATGCAGTGGCGGTTATTGAAAGTATCGCTTCTATTTCAATAAAGGAAGCCATAGAAGAGTTAGCTAAACTCATTAAAAAATATTGTGGTGGAGAAATAACTATCCACTACTTAAATGAGGATTCTAAAGAGATTGATTTTTACTAAATAATAATTTCCAACTTGGAGAGCGGGAGACGCAAGTTATTCCGAACTCTTTCTCCCACAACTACTGTCTCTTTTTAGTAAATTAATGGAGATTTATAAATATCTATTTCTTGTAAACTTGATCGTGAGTACCGAGATCTACAAAATATGCGATATCTTTGTCTAGCAGTAAGTAAACCATTCTAAGCCCTTTATTTAGGGAGATACTCCACCTGTTAGTAAGGTTACCTGTTAATTTATGTGTTCGTAGGGATGGATGTTTTGGATTTTCTTGAAATAATGCAAGCTGTTTTTCTATTTTTTTGCTTAGTTTTTTGTCTTTTCTTTTTAGTTTATCAAGTTCACGAATAACTTCAGAAGAAAATTTAACGCGAATTTATTATTTAAGATCTTCAAAAAATTTGTGCATATCTTTAACTTCTACTGCTTGATCATACCCTTCTAGCGCCTTTTTTGTATTTCTTTCTACACGTTCCGAAGCTA
>JACQIX010000036.1 GCA_016198275.1 Candidatus Daviesbacteria bacterium
AGCCTAAATTTTCAATTGATTTTTGCTAGCCTTAGAAGTTTTATGCCACAGACCGGATTTTAACCTAAAGGTGAACTACAGAAATTACTCAATTCTAAAAGCACTGTTTTAAGAAGTGTTCGAGGTCAGTTCGGAGTTCTCTTTAATTCTCCACCCAATCAATAAAATAAAGTCGGCCTAATGTAAATAGTGTGTCGGATTTGTTACTAGCGAATTCAGTTAATTCCTTTGTTTTTGTGTTGTAAATATAGCCAATTATGTATTGACCATATTTTTTGTTGTTTTCCTCGATGTTATATCCTTGTCGGCTGAATCTTTAGCTTGCTTTTTCCACGATCAATGTACGTTATTTTTAATTAATAACAAGCTTAGAGTTGTATAATTGAAAAGAGTAAAAAAAAGCCGAAGTAGCTCAGCCTGGCAGAGCAATGCTTTCGTAAAGCATGGGTCGTGAGTTCGAATCTCACCTTCGGCTCCAAATGAGAGTCCTCAAAACGGACGGAAGATTGGTTCTGCAAAGTCCTTTTTATATTTCGGGACGAGCCCAGATTGGTTAAAAAGATGTGGTTATGTGCTGGCTGATAAAGGCTATGATGATACTGATATTATTGAATACATTGCTAAGTCTTTAAAAGCAAAAGCCTCAATACCAATCAAAGAAACTAACCAAAGGATAAGTAAAAGAAGAAGCCAACTTTCTGTTGAAAATAGGATTAAAGGAGGATACCTAAACTGGAAACTGAAAGCTAAAGGGAGATCACTGAAAAAAAGTATTTACAATAAAAGGTCAGAGGTAGAAAGATTTTTCTCCACCCTTAAAAGGGCATTTCATATAGGGAAAGATGAGGTTAAACTCCGAATCCGAAGCAGAGGAAAGTATTCCAGCAAGCGGAACCCCTCACCATCTGTTGCCAGCATTATCTTGGTTCCTTTGCCTTTCTTCGCTGGACCAACCAAACTCCCCCTTTTTTGGCAGGTGAAAATATTCCATCCACCATACTTACCTCAAGCATTAATTTATCTTTTCTGGATAAATTAGCCAGAAGTGCTTTCCAGATTTTTTCCCATGTTCCATCCTCTTCCTAAGCCTTTAATCTTCTCCAGCAGGTTGGGTACGAACTAAACCTGTCTGGAAGCTCACTTCATTGAGCACCTGTTTTTAATATCCAGAGGATGCCATCAAGTGTTTTTCTGTTATCTGCCCGGGGTCTCCCTCATATTACAAAGTTCTGCTGTGGCAACAGAGGAGAAATTACCGCCCACTGCTTGTCAGTTAGGGCAGCAATATACCTTAACTATACATTAAAAGGGGAGGTTTTGAAATGCGCTCTAGCAACCTAATTCCCATTGATTGAATAACTTTTGTTATTCAAAAATAATAGATTAGGATATTAGTAAAGAAAAAAGCGAAAATTTCCAAAAAAAAGGGGTTTCAAGCAATTAAGTATATCTGCTACCTTAAATCCCTAGGTGTTTGCTTAAGCAGCCTGCCTCTCCAATTCAACTGCTTTCAGTGTTTCTATTGCTTGTTCAATACTTTTTTCGTCTCTGTCTGCTTTTAATATAATCTTTGCTCTTTCTGCACCAAGCAACCTAACTATTGTTTTTAATCCATTTTTTGTATGCAAATAACGACTTCGCTCTAATAATTCTCTTCCTTTTTGGATCTTTTTTTTATCAGAAAGTGCTGGATTGACTTCATCCCCTATTAATCTACAAAGTCTTTGCACAAGGAAAAATCCTTTATATTTGATACGGCTAATAGTTACGTCATCTGGGCTAGATGATGGGAAAAGCTTTTTTCCGGATCTATACCAAAGTTGAATAAAAGGATAGATTATTTGATGGCTAACAGACACTAAAGACCATCTGTTCATTTCATTTAACTCAGCTTGCTCGTCACGCATCTGATGATAAGAAAATACATCATTTCTTAATCGTGATTCAAATGGATATATTTTCTTCAATTCAGGATAAAGATCAATCTTATCCCAGTGGGCAAAACCTTCTTCCAATACATCGCCTGTGATAATTCTTTCGGTTTTGCCCGCGACCTTTTTATAGGTCCGTACTGATAAGCCTGTGGTCGCTACTCTTCCTTTGAATCTATACTTTATACCAGGGTTTGATTGTTGTGGATGTAAACTATCCCAGCTCCATATATCTTTGTGTGGAACTTGAGCATGGCTATACTCATGAATTACAGTTTCAGCAGTACTAAGCATGTCAGGTTTTACTTTTATCACGATGGTATTAAGTCCAGCATGATACAATCCTGCTTCTTCTGGTCTTATTACTTCATCAATATCATCAAATCTAGCTACAACGTAGTGAATAGATGGAATATTTAGTCTTTCCGCAGGTATGCCTAGGGTAGCAAGTTTGTTCAGAAAATATTCTCTGGCGAGATCATCAACTTTTTTCATTTGTTCCTCTTCTATTTTATTAGGAAAAAATTTTAGATGCCCTGTACTTTCTATATCTGCTAATCCTTGTTGCCTTGCACTAATGACTTCTTTGCTCAATTCTACTTCAATCCTTTGTTGTTGATCAGGGGTTAAACCTTTGCGATAAGGCCCAGTATGCCTTATTGGTGTGTGTTCAGTTTGATTCATACTATTTATTCGATTCCATTATACCTTGTTTGGCAAACTGATTTTGCGGATCGACACTCAAAACTAGATCAAATATTTCTTTGGCTTTTTTCTTCTCACCTATTGCCAAATATACTATTCCGAGATTGACTCTTAAGTTAATATTTTTAGGATTAATTAAAACCCCTTTTTGGATAAAGTCAAGCGCTTTATCAAATTGTTTGGATTGAAAATAAAGGGAAGCTATATTTTGATATGATTGCCAAAGCTTGGGGTTAAACTCCAGCGCTTTTTGATAATTTTCCAAAGCTTTGTCCGCTTGCCCTAACTCACGGTAAGTATTACCTAAATTATGATAGGCATCGCCATAATTAGGTTTTAACTCAATAGCTTTTTGGAATTCCCTGAGTGCAGTTTGTTTGTCCCCCAGTCTGCCATAAACATCCCCCAAATTATTATGAGTATTGGGAGAAGACGGTGAGGTTTTGCCGGTGGCTATCCAAAGATTGTCTTCATTTTTCCAGTCAATATTGCGCATAATAGTCCTCGAAGATAATAAAATAATTGTTAGGGTAAATAATGCGTATATAATATATTTGTGTTGCCTCTTTTGGGCTAATTTATCTAATAAAAATGCCACCCCGGCAAAAATTCCCAAAGAAGGTAAGTAAAGGTATCTTTCCGCCACAATCCAATTAAGTTTAAAAGGCGTTAGTGTCGGAGAGAGAGCAATTAAAAAAAAAGATAACCAAAAAAATAAAAATTTATTTTTTTTTAAA
>JACQIX010000040.1 GCA_016198275.1 Candidatus Daviesbacteria bacterium
GGTTCATTCTTCAATAGGCACGCGATCCTCACGCTCCGCGTGAGAGTCTCCAGCTATCAGCTATCCTGATTTAATCGGGACGACTGACGACTGAAAGCTCTCGTGCGAAGCACGAGTTTCACTGCTTGTCAACATACGGTTTCAGGTACTATTTCACTGAGCGTTTCGCTCTTCTTTTCACCTTTCCCTCGCGGTACTAGTTCACTATCGGTCCGAAAGCATATTTAGCCTTAGCAAGTGGTCTTGCTGGATTCACACAGGATTACACGTGTCCTGTGCTACTTAAGGATCGGACTGCGGTAGCTTGAATTTCGTTTACAGGGCTATCACCTTCTTTGGCGTCACTTTCCAGTAACTTCTCCTATCCTCGCTACTCCCATATTATGGTCCCACAACCTGGTATACCATATGGTATACCATTTAGGCTGTTCCCTTTTCGCTCGCCGCTACTTGGGGAATAAACTTTTGTTCTCTTTTCCTGCGCTTACTTAGATGTTTCAGTTCGGCGCGTACCCCCCTTGACACTATGAATTCATGTCAAAGTCCCGCAAAAGCGGGGGATTACTCCATTCGGAAATCTGCATATCAAAGCTTCTTGGCAGCTCCATGCAGCTTATCGCAACCTAATACGTCCTTCATCGGTACTTTCGACCAAGGCATCCACCGTATGCATTATTGTTGAGTATTTTTTGCTGTGATGGGATGTACCAAAAAGGTACCTCCCGTCACTAGCCTTCTCAATAAATTATCCGTATTCACATTTTAAAGTGCAAAGTGTTTTGGGGCGATCTTGGACCGCCTCTATCTGTTATTTAATATTTTTGCCGGTAAGTAGACTAAATACCAAATAGTGATTGTCCCAAAAGCCCAAAAAACCTGTGGACCGTGGCGGACTCGAACCGCCTACCTTCTCATTGCAAATGAGATGTTCTACCAGCTGAACTAACGGCCCTTAAATAGGTTACAGTTGGTAGGTTTCAGGTTACAAAACTGAGTAAAAAATCAGTACTGTACACTGATTACTGTAACCTGTTCACTTATTTTAAAAGAGGGATACAACGCTGGAAACCTTCCCGCACCGGAAAGACCCAGCGACGGGAGATTATTTAGTTGGTGCGTTGCTTCTCATCATGTGATTTAACACTAAAAGTAAGTTTACCAAATCTTTGCTTGTCTTGTCAACCTATATTAATAACCTGTTCCACCAATCTATGGGAATAGCCAAATTCATTGTCATACCAGGCAAAGACTTTAACCAAATCCCCGTCAACTACTTGGGTTAAAGACAAATCAACTATGGCTGACTCACTTCTGCCTACAATATCAGATGAAACAATCGGCTCTTCTGTCACAGCTAAAATACCTTTTACTTCACCTTCAGCTGCCTCTTTTAAAGCTTGATTGACCCCCTCAACCGTCACTTTCTGCTTTAGCAGAAAAGTAATATCGGAAATTGACCCCACAATCACCGGCACTCTAATGGCCACCCCGTCAAATAAACCTTTTAAGGAAGGTATTGTTTCTGTGGTGGCCATTGCTGCACCTGTTGACGTAGGAACAATATTATTTGCAGCAGCTCTGGCCCGGCGCAAATCCTTATGCGGGCCATCCTGTAAATTTTGATCCTGGGTATAAGCATGAATAGTAGTCATCATAGCTTTTAAAACCCCGAATTTATTATTAATCACTTCCACTACCGGAGAAATACAATTGGTAGTGCAGGAAGCATTATTTATCACCTCTTCCCCTTTATACTCGTTCCCATTAACCCCTAAAACTAATGTCGGCACATCTCCGCCTTTGGCAGGGGCGGAAATGACCACTTTTTTGGCTCCGGCTTGAAGATGCAAAGATGCCCCTATCTTGTCAGTAAATTTACCTGTTGACTCAATCACCACATCCACTGCTAAATCTTTCCAGGGTAAATTTTGCGGTTCTTTTTCCGCGAATACTTTATATTTCTTTTGATCTATTATGATATTATTTGAATCATAACTAACTTGCCTATGCCAAATTCCATAAGCAGTGTCATATTTTAAAAGATGAGCTAAAGTTTTAGCATCTGTTAAGTCATTTAAAGCAACAATCTCCACCTGATTGGAAAATTTATCTAAAGCAATCTTAAAAGCAGACCGGCCAATCCTACCAAAACCATTAACGGCAACTTTTAACATATTTGTTGAATTAAATATATGGTAAATTTACTAAATTGACAAGAGTGGAAATTTAAAAACTTGATTGTGATAACTATCTAATGTCATATCCACCTTTAATAATCCCATTTTTGATCAGGAGATTTCTCATCATACTAAAGTCAAAAGAATTTATAATACCGTCACCATTCAAATCAATTGAACTCTTGTAACTGCTTTTACTCTTAAAACCAGTTAAAAGCACAGATAAATCTGCCAAATCAATTTTTCCATCTCCGTTTCCATCCCCTGTACCAGGACCCGGAGTCGGAACAGGAGTAGGGGTTGGCGGAGGTAATTTACCGCAGTTTTTACTAAAGGTTGCCTGGGGTACAGGAGCTAAATTATCAAATGAAGGAATGCCGTTAGTAAAAGCAGCCGGATAAATTCTAATCGTATATTTCCTACCATCTCCTATTATGGGAATGGTTTTCCCCCTAATAGCGCCGGTGGCGGGAAAGTTAGCAGCTATGTGTATTGTTCCAGAACCCTGGTTACCATCATATTCATAAATCATTGACTGTCCTGTCTGTTCGTCGGTTAAAGTGCTCCATAAACCAATATTAAGATCGCTGGGAGAAGGAATATCCCCTGACACAGAAACCCTTAAAACAGAATCAGAACAAATTGTGGAAATATTAATCAGATCTGGAATTATAGTTGCACTAGGCGCAGGAGTACCTTCAGGGTTAATTGTAATGGTAATGGGATTTGTATCTTTTAAGAAATTAACATTATCGGCACTGCTATATATAGCAGAATCACCGGCAAGATAAATGGTAGCAGAACCTGGATTTAGGGCTTTAAAATAAATTACTGCCATTAAACCAGCTGAAATACCAGAGCCGGTTTGGAAACCTGATTTGGAATCTCCTTCTGACACTGAGACAGGAGTTCCTATCAGTGAAATAGTTCCCGTACTATTATCTTTTTCCTGCTCAACCCAGGTTTTAATAAAACTATTGGAAAAATCCATACGATCAACAGCAAGCAAGTCTTTATCAAATTTGATCTTGGCGCTAAAAAGGTTGGCAGGAGAAATATCTGAGCGAACATATAATTTTACTTCAATTTTTTTATCCTCCTTTATATTAACAGTGCTCGGGGTTGGTAAAAGTTGAAAACTGGTCGTTGGGGAAGGTAAAGGACTGGAAGCTTTTGGAAGAAGGTTAGTTCTCTGTTGGACTAAATATACGGCTACAAATAGCCCTGCTGCTAAAAACAAAAGCAGCAGAATTTGAGCAATAACCCCTTTTTGATTGTCAAAGCCATAAGAATTGGGCATCTATATCTATATAAACAATAAACACATCATCCCCCCTTGTCAATAACCCGTAGTTGTTTGAATTGATTTATTTTTATAAGTGTAGTAAGCTATAGGATATTATGGCTACTGCAGAAATGCTATCTTTTGACCAATCAAGACGGGATTTGTTTCTATTCGCCAGAAGAAAAAAGATCACAGGCAGACAACCACCAGAAGGATCAGCCGGAAAACTTCAGTCCGGGACTTCTCAAACTCCGCCTCAGCCAGATAACAATAGGTTTAGATTCACTAAGCGCCAATTGATTATTGGAGGTACTCTTGCTGCCGGCGGTAGCGTTTTAGCTGCCTTACTAAAACCTTGGGATTGGTTTATCGAAAAAACCGAAACAATGTTTGTGGACCCCCAGTTACAACAGTTGGGCAAAGAAATTTATAACTGGCAACTATTAAACGGTACTTCTGTTATTGATATTTCTCCTGAAACCAGGAAGACAACTGATATCTTAACCGGCAAAGTTAATCCCAGATCATTAATCCCCATAATTAAGCTACCGGTCAGTTTTGATCCAAATGCCAAAGATGCAGGCTTTTCATTAAATTTAGTTGACAGTAATGACAACAGAAGGGTCTTAGTCACTCTTCCTTCCGGGCAAATCCACAGATTAAATTGGATCAGTTCTGAATCAGAAGCTACTATCCAATTATCAGCGGATATAAAAAAGAGTACGGTCAGATGGCCAATCTTAATTAAAGAGGTGTCACAACTTTATGATTTTTTTGCCTATTCGCAACTTTACCTATCACTTGTTCAAAAAGCTGGTATAGGATTTGAGGTGATTAATCCTGATAATTTACTTTTTTCTGATCTAGAAAAAACAATTGTTGTTGAAGAGAGTATTAGGATATTAGAAGAAAAACTATCTCAAAAACCATCATTTTTTAGGACTATAGTAGATGTAGGCTCAGCTCTTAGGGTAGGCGGTATTTTGTTTGCCAACTGGTATGTAGACCAGTTAAATCGGCGGATTCCAATCTCTGAAAGCGCAGATTGGGTGAAAGGGGGTCAACATTATGCAGGTTTTTTACAAAGTAAGGGTTTAATAACTCAACAAAGAAGAGGTGGGTTATTTACTTGGACCAACGGACAAAGTCCTAGTATTAATTCCGAAGAATTCCTTAGGTTAGTAGAGGAATTTTCAGGCAAAACAAGAAATGTTTTTATATAACACTTAAATGGAGCAGGTGTAAAATATTAGGCAAGTTTACTGATTTGACAAATTTTTCATCTGCGGTGATAAGCTTACATCTTCTTTCTTGAGCCAAAACTGCATAAGAAGCATCGTAAACTGTTACATGATATTTTTTGGAAAAATTAATACATTTTTTGATAAAATTTGAAGTAGGGCTTATTACAGGAAAATTTAATTTAACAAAATTTCCCCACCCTCTTTTGATATCAGATAAAGACAGTGCTGCTTTAAAAGATAAAATATTACCTATCTCATAAAAAATGATATTCGGAGCCATCGCTTTTGTTTTTCCCAGCAAAAACTCTTCTCTCAGCCTCAAAGCTAGTACTTGTGTTGGATGATCTTCATCAATAATCCATTTATAAACAACTGATGCATCCAATACAATCATCAATCTTCATACCTCATCTCTCTGAAAGCCTTAACTGAATCAAACCCTCTCAACTTATTACCTAAATATTTTGCTGTTCTATCTAAATCAGCTATCAGTTTTTTAACTTCTGCCCGAGAACGGGATTTATTTCTTGCTCCGAGTTTTTCCCTAACCACAGCAGAAAAACTTTTCCTCTTTTTAGCAGCCTCAGCTTTTAGCCTTAAATAATCCTCTTCAGTAATTCTGATGTTGGTAGTCACATAGTCCATTTTTTCAATTTGCATAATAATACAATTGTACAATTGTATTGTCATATGTCAATACTTATTAAGTTATACAAGAGCCTCAATTGTGGGTAAGGTTCCATCAGCCAATAGCTTCAACATTGCTCCACCTCCCACAGAGACAAAGGCTTTTTGTTGGGCTTTTTGCAGCAATTCATATTGGCTTAAAGCAGCCACAGAATCCCCTCCTCCTATTACCACTTCTGCTTTGGAATTCAAAATCAGTTGTACAACTTTTTCAGTTTGATTATTTTTTGGATCCTCAGATTTTCCCAAAGGCCCGTTCCAGATAATCTGTGCTGCTTTGGAAATTACCCCGCTCCAGGAAATGGTGGTATCGGAAGAAATATCCAATCCATCATCGGATAATTTTCCAACTGTGACATTTTTGGGCAAGTTTAAGTTCTGCTCTCCAATTTCTTGAGCTAATTTTCCGCCAACTAAAATAGAGTCTGCTTTTTGGGACAACACATTAATAACAGGTATTTTGTCTTTGACTTTTGCCCCTCCCATTATTGCCACAAAAGGTTTTTTGGGATTATTTCGTACAGAAAGTAAAGTTTCTACTTCTTTAACAAAGCGTAATCCAGCTGCATGCGGCAAAAGATCAGGCACCATGGTGGTTGAAGCAGCTTTATTGTAGGAGGAAAAAGCTTCATTAACATAAAAATCACCCAGAGATGCCAGTTTTTTGGCAAAATCTATATCACAAGTTTTAGAGATACAGGTGGCGTGGTACTCTGCTCCCGGCACTTCTCCATGGAAAAACCTGATATTTTCCAGTAAAACTATTTTACTGTCTGAGGAAGAAACAACCTCTAAACTTTCTGCAAAATCAACTGGTTGCCCTAAAGTCTGCTCAAGCCATTCTTGGATTGGTTTAACAGAAAGCTGCGGAGGGTTTCCCTTTTTTTCATCCTCTGCAGTAGCAAAAGGCTTGCCACCAATCGTGTAAACCGATTGTGGCCTGCCTAAATGACCTATTATGATAACTTTTGATGCATTCTCCAAACAAAGCCTTAAAGTTTCCAACCCAGCTTTTAATTTGTAATCTTCCCCAACTACCAGGTCATGACCCTGGGCGACCGAACCCATTCGACTTCGCTCAGGGTTCGTCCTGAGTATATCGAAGGACGAAGGGAGCCGAAGGGCCACATCAATGTCATACCTTAACAAGACTTTTTTATTATGAATTACTTGCGGATTAACAACTTGCATAGTATCCCTCCCCATAATATCACACTGATCACTGAAATAATCTCTGCCATATTTCTAATAGGAGTATTTTTAAATTCAGCCAAAATTTGATGTTTTCCTTTTTCTATATCAAATATAGGCAAACCATAACTTTTATTATCAGACAAATAGTCAAACTGGATATTTTTACCATCAATTTTTATTTGCCAACCAGGAAAAAAGAATTGGTTAAACCTTAATTTGCCAGAATTTGTAACTTCAACCTCTGCAAACACTTTAGTTGACTTATTTTCCGTTACCCTGATCTCCCCAAACCCGCTAGTAAATTCCAATTTGCCGGGTGGTTTTTTATCCATAACTTTTGCCCATTTTGGTAAATCTTCTCCATATGGCGAGGTTATACCTGTCAATGTAAGGTAATATTCATCCCCTGTTTTAAATACCTCGTTAATATTATAATGATTTCTGTTTGCATATAAAACAATTAACAACAAGCCGCCAAATAATAATTTTTTTAACGGTAAGTATTTTATTAAAACAGCTGCTGCAAGTGAAGCCCCAAAAACAGCTACAATTGAAAACCTGAAAGGAAATTGAATGATGCTTAAAACTGGCAATGCCTCCCAGACAAATTGGCTTGTCTTGATCATCATAAAAACAGCTATGAAAAATGTAATAAGTGAAAATACCCCATATTCCCTTACCTCCCTATTTTTTCTAAATACCCAAAGAACAGGTATTAAGATTATTATCACCAGTATTTGGCTTAAACCAAGCTGATATGACATGTCCCCCTGGTTTGGATTTTGAGGGTGAGATAATCCATACCCCCAAGGAGAGTGAAATAGTTGAGGTATAGAAATAAATTGGTTTTTATAAAAGAATTTATAATACTGATCATAATGCAGATATTGTTTTTCAACCATGGCTGGCAGCCAAAACCAGGCAGACATTCCTAACCCTAATAAAAACATTGCCCCAAAATCCCTAAATACCCTAAATTTTTCCTTTGATTGCCAAATTAACAATCCTCCAAAAGCTAAAATTACAGGAGAAAAAAGTAAAGTTGTGAAGTTATGGGAAAGGATTAATAAGCCCAAAGATAAAGAACCTGATAAAATTTTAAATAAGTTATTTCTTAAACCCTGCCTGCTCAGTACTGTCATAAAGTAAAATACGAAAGGTAAAATTCCTGCAGCCAAAGCTGCACCAACTGAGGCAGAAACATAAATATTTGAAAATCTTATTGGAGCATACAAATAAAAAACTGCCCCCAAAATTGCAGCCAGTCTCACTTGAAACAACTCTTTCAAAAACAAATACATTCCTATGATGGAGATAAGTATGGAAAAAACAAATACAGCTTTCACACTACTGATAAAACTAAATCCTGCTTTATGAAAAACTTCCCCTATTAAATAGGGCAATGGGTAATTAAACAAAAAAACCGGGTAACCATATCCATTATTTAACTCACCTGACCACTTGGGTGGAATTTGGCCTTCAGTTAAAAGCTTATCCATACTAATTTGACGCATGATATGGTGAGTCAAGTCATGACTTGTGTAACTGCCTGGAATAAACAATGCTTTAGCAGCAGGAATTGTAAACAGAAGAAGAAGGAAAATAATAAGCCATTCTTTTTTCATTGATCTGAAAGAATTGTAAAAATATTGAGTGGGCAATGATGGAATCGAACCATCGACCCCTTACTTATCAGATAAGTGCTCTAACCACTGAGCTAATTGCCCAAACTGAATGATTTTATCATGTTGTAACTATTTTGTCTTGCGCTCAAATTATGTTAAGATTGACAAGTTTATGACCTGGTAGCCAAGTAGTAAGGCCGGGGTCTGCAAAACCTCAATACGCGGGTGCAATTCCCGCCCAGGTCTCAAAAATATGTCCTTAATAGAACAAGCAGAAAAAGTATTAGATAATAATCTCTTCTATAATAAAATTTTAGGAATTAGAAAAGAATATCCGGAACTTAACCCTGTTGCCGCCGCATTAATAATTTTAAGATCCAGACTCCATGTCTTAACGCATAGAAGCATAATTGATGGTTACCCCTTACCGGAAAAAGGACCAGCTATCATAACCGGCAACCACTATGGCGAAGAGGACAATTATAAAATTTGTGTCGCAGCAGTAAGATCCTCCGGTAGATTAGTCCGCCCTGTTGCTAAAAAGAATCTGGTAGTCCCATATTTTAGCGAGTCAAGGGATTATCTAAAAAGTATCGGAGCTGAAGATGACTCTTTTCCATACAAACCTCTAAATGCTTACGTGCTAAGAGGTTTGGGTTCTGTCGCTGTAAATAGAGAAAATCCAGGACGCGATTTTTTAAAAGAAGTCAGGGAGATTTTATACTCCGGTCAGCTGCTTGGCCTTTTCCTTCAACCACATCGGTATAGGGGTAGCTTACAACATTTAGAACCTGGAGCTGCTGGTCTTGCCATGAGACATCCAGATATCCCAATATATCCTTGCGCTTTTTCCGGTTATCCATCTGGACATGACAGACTTACTATTCTTCAACCTTTCACTTATAACCAAATAAGAAGAAAGCTGGGAGTAGGGAAAATAAGTCCGGCAGAACTAACTATCATGATTGCTGATGCTATTGCTAAGGTTCTACCTTGCCCTCTTCCAAATCTTTGGATAGCAAGAAGACAAGAAGAACTTAATAGATTGACTGCAAAAAAGTAATTTTTTCCAAATAATTTAATAGCAAAAAAGTGGTGGGGATACAGATTTCTTTCAATTGACTTTAGAAAGAAGCGCCGTATCATCGCTTTTCGCCTGCCATTCAACAGGCATTTGTCCGGTCGTGAGACCAAGACTGGATCAAATCTGCGCTTTACTCTATCCCGTACCAGACGGTACAGAAGGAAGAGAATCATCAAATTTGAACAAAACTCCAGAAAGGAGGTGATCCATCCCCAGCTTCGGCTAGGGATACCTTGTTCATGTTCCTTCAC
>JACQIX010000041.1 GCA_016198275.1 Candidatus Daviesbacteria bacterium
AAGTATTACTGGAGCCTGAGATAGTTTTGTTAGTTAAAGTTTGGGTAGTATCTGTGCCAATTAAAGTAGTGGTAGCATCCGGCAGAGTAATGGTTCTTGTGGCAGTAGGGGTCCAGGTTAAAGTACCTGTTGGACCCCCTGACTGGAAAATTAACTGATTATTGGAAGCTGCGAGGTTTAGAGTATTAAAAGTAGGGGAGGCTACAGTTGATACATCCTGATCTAGTTTGGCTGATTTTGTTATTTCTAAAGTAGTTGGACCGCTACTTAGAGAAATTGTGCCTGCCGAAGGGGTAGATTCAAGTTGCAGGTTGTTGATGTTGTCGCGGACAAAAAGCGAGCCGTTAATTTGAGTATCGGAATTGATCTCCAAAAAACGGCTGGCGCTGGTTGCGGCCAGCACAGCGGATTTTAAATTATTTAGTTGGGAAATTATTTTTAATTCAGTTTGAGTTGGGGAAATTACCGTGACAATTTTTTTGGCTAACTTGTCAAATGGTTTAAGAAAAGAGGCTTGGCTATTTTTAAAAAACTTGGCAGTTTCCAATGGGTCAACAAGATAAGAGGTGGTAATCCAGGAGGTGACGGCTAAGGTGGTTATTGTAAGTATTACTGCGGACGGTAGTAGGAATTTGGTAAGAAAAGAGGTTTTTTTTTGTCCGGAAGACCCGGATGGACTCAGAATATTAGATAAATCGGAGATATCAGATTGTCTGAAAATCTGTTCTGAACTTTGTTCAGTCCGATATTCTGATATTCCGGTTTTCTGAGTGTTCTGAGTCTTTTTCAATAATTCCTCAGTGCTTATTGGAATATTTTGATCTATTTTGATAGATTTAGAAGATATCTTTTTTAATTCCGGGAGAGAATAAAGCCTGGTGCCGCCGGCAGTTCTTTTGGCTTTTATTTTTCCTACTTTTTCCCATCTTCTTAAAGTATCAATGGAAACACCCAAAATCTTGGAGGCTTGACCAATTTTAAGTAGGGCTTTTGTGGATTTACTTTTGGACAAACTCATTTATTTGTCCGTCTGCGGATAACTTCTGCTCAAAATCTATGCATTTTATATTCTTGCATAGATTCTTAATCCATGTTACATAGATTTACACAAGTTTGTCAAGAGTTATTATAATATGAATATCTATAATTATTAATAAAAAATAAGGAGAGGATGATGGTTTACGGTATATTCAGTCGAATGACTGTTTAATACACTACACACTACGGTTTTATTTATTCTATTTCTTCTCTAAATTAGGCTGTATGTAAGTATAAATATTAACTTTATTTTCTGTAGCGAAAATTATAGCCAAAGGGAATTTAAAAACCAGCGGTTTTTGCCCGCTAATCCTCACCACAATCGGAGAATTTTCAACTATGGTGATAAAATTGGCATGTTGAGCCAATATATCAAAATTTCCTTGTAAATTTTTAGAGGAAACAGATTGTACATCTGTATCAAGTATTAGCTTTTGAGGGGAGATGATGCGAACATGTAGAGTCGTCACTTAAGTATACCTCCTTCAGACAAAGATCCTATATTCATAAATCTTTCCGCTGGTATGTTATCTAAACTGCCAGAAAGTATTATTGTGATATCTTTTACGGTATTATTTTTAGGAACAATTTTTCCTTTTCTGCCAGTTTGATTTTCTGTCATAAAAAAAGGTTGAGTCAGGTAATTGATAATCTTGTTAGTTCTGTTGTACAAAATCCTATTTTCCGCTGATAATTCTTCTTCTCCGACAATTGCTACAATATGTGATAGTTTGTTATAGTTTTCCAGTAATTTCTGAAATTCAATTAAAGCTTTAAAGTGTTCCTCTCCCAAGAGAGTTTTAGAAAAGGCAGAGGATGAAGATTGGAATAAATCTATCGGAGGGTAAATTCCTTTTTGAGCAACAGAGCGGGATAATACAATGGCAGTATCTAAAAATGACATCACTGTTGTTACTCCCGCATCAGAAATATCATCTGCCGGAACATACACATTCTGAAAAGAGGTAATGGCGCCGTTTTCAGTAGGGATTAACCGGTCTTCAATAGTTGATATCTCGGTTTGCAAAGTAGCCTGGTAAGCTTGCTCAGAAGGAATAGTGCCTAGCAAAGTTGACACCTCATTACCAGCTTGTACAAATCTAAACATATTATCAATAAAAAATAGCACATCTGATTTTAACTGATCCCGGAAATATTCTGCCTGGGTAACTGCTGATAAAGCCACCCTAAAACGGATTGCAGCATTTTCATTCATCTGCCCCAGCACAATAACTGTTTTTGATAAAACTTGTGACTGTTCAAGTCTTTGATACAATTCCTGTCCTTCCCTGATACGTTCACCCACTCCGGCGAAAACAGAGAAGACCTCTTTAGTTTGGCTTTGTTGCAAAGTAATATTGTGTAAAAGTTCAGTTAAAAGGATGGTTTTTCCTACCCCGGCACCTCCAATAAAACCTACTTTGCCTCCTTTTTGAACTGGGGTCAAAAAATCTATGGCTTTAATGCCGGTTTGAAGAATTTGATATTGGCTCCGGACAAGGCTTAAAGGTGGTGCTTTAGAATAAATGGAGGCTTTTTTATCCTGAGCAATAGCTCCGGCATTATCGCGGGGTTGACCAAACAAATCTATTGCCCGTCCTAAAACAGCTTTACCAACCGGAACTTTTAAATCTGAACCCGTGCCTACAATTGGCATTCCTCTAAACAATTTATCAGGGCTGGATAAAATTTGAGCAAAAATTTTAGTCTCTGATTGGGAAAAAACTTCCAGAATGACATTACTGTCTTTCGGACTGATCAGTATTTCAAAAAGCTGAGGGTAGATATCGCCTTCAATTTGAATGGTGGCAATTTGACCATTAACAGAGTTGATATATCCTTGAGCTTGAGCATTCATATTATAAACTTTCTTTTTCTAACTGCTAACATTCCGGCAAAATTTTCTAAGATGGCCAAGTTTTGCTGATTTCTGATTGCAAAAGATTGAAGTTTTTCGTATTGCTTGATAAATTTATTGGCCTCAGTTTCAGCATAATCCATGGAAATAAAACGGGAAGCGGTTCTGGAAAGTTCAGATTCCAAAAAAGTTTGCTCAAGTAGCAAAGTTAAGATTTGACTGTCAAAAAATTTAAGAATTTTCACTAGTTCCGGTTCAAAAATGAAGTTGATTAAACCCTCTTTCTTTTTTGGATTAAACGAGCGGGTATAAAACTCCCGCAAATATAAAGAAACTGCCGTAATGTCAGTAAAAGTGGCTGCTTGATTGAGCAGGCTTTTAAGTTTGGCATGGAATACCAGCACTTGGTTGTAAAGGCCGCATAAGTTTACCAAAGTATTAAGCTCTACGGAAGTGGGTATATCTTCATTTAAAATAATCTCCTGATAATTTGGTAAAAGCTTGCTCGCTTTAAAGAAGTTAATTCCGCCTTTGCCCAGGATAATTTTGTCTGCATCTTTTAGCTCTCTGGTTGAACCAACAAAGTATTTGATTAAAGCAGAGTTGATATTGCCGTAAAATCTATAATTTGAAGTCAGTAATATATACAACCTTTTTTTGGGTTTGGTTAGAGCCACGCCTTTTTTAATAGCAAAGGCTTTAACTAGCCCGTAAACTTTTAAGATTTCGTCAAAAAATAGCCTGTTTCTCTCAACTTCATTTCTTATCCTTTTGATTTTTAAATTGGCAATTTCAGAATAAGCTTGAGCAATAGATTTTAAAGATTGCCCTTCTTCCAAATTTTCCTCAATTTCTTTAATAGTCATAGGTTTAAGTTATTTAAGTAACTTAAGTAATATTGGTACGGCCTTTTCCAAAAGTTTTAATAACTCTTCATCGCTTTTTAACTTAGGGACTGATTTAGTAATGGGTGCAAGTTGTGGATGGTTTAAAAAACTATCAATGATGATCTTTTTGTACTGTTCTGCAAAAAGTCTGTTTTTATCCTGAAAAAGGGAAGTAAAAGGCAAGGCTAAAAGTATAACTTGAATTTGTTTTGGAATTGGAGTCAGCGGCTCTTGTTTTAAAAATTCTAAAATCAGCTCTTTTCTTCTTAGAATTATTTGTGTGTGAGTTGGTAGTTCTGAAGAAAAACGCGAGATTGTTTCCAAATCAGCTGCCGCAGATAAAACTTGTCTGATGCGGGTGGACAAAAAACTGGAAACCTGATCTTGGGTTTGTCTGCCCACTCTGGATACTGACAAAGAGATATCAATAGCCGGGGTTTGTCCTTGAGAATGGAGGGAAGACTTAAAAAGTAAATGGCCGTCAGTCATTGACATTAAATTGGTGGGAATCAGAGTAGTAAAATCATCTAAATTTAACTCAATCACCGGCAAAGCTGTAATTGAGCCCCCTCCCGCTTGAGGCAGAAAGTTGCCGGCCCGCTCAATCAGATGGGCATGCTGGTAAAAAATATCTCCGGGATAAGATTCCTTGCCAGGAGATTTATTGCCCAAAAGAGCAATTTCCCGATAAATTTTGGCATGTGCTCCCAAGTCATCCAGCAGCAGTAAAACATCTTTGCCCTTTTTTTGAAAATATTCGGCAATGGTAAAAGCGGTTTTAGGGGTTAAAAAAATTAAAGGAGCCGGGTCTGATGAGGAAGTAGCAACTACCACTGTATAAGATAATGCTTGATTGGCTTTTAATATATCAATTAAATTTCTCACCGTTATGGTGGGTTTGCCCACTAAAGCTATTATGCAGATAACTCCGGTATTTTTTTGGTTGACAACCACATCAATTAAAAACCCGCTTTTGCCGGAATGGGCATCACCCAGAATTAACTCTCTTTGGCCGCGTCCTATGGGGATTAAGGTATCAATCAAAGTAATACCTGTTAAAAATTGATTGGTAATAAACTGGCGTGATTCAACCGGGGGAGCTGTTTGGTCAAGCTCTAAAATTGGACCAGTTTTTGCTCTGAAAAGCAGACCTTTGCCGTCAATAGGTATGCCCAGTGGGTTTATGGCTCGTCCCAATAAAAAATCTCCCACAGGAATTCCTAAGCGGGAAGGCAGACGCTTAAATTGCTGTTTTGGCACAACTTGTCCTTCATCCAGCATTAAAACTTCTACATTATCCTCAAAAATGGAATTAACCCATCCCCGTAAACCGGTCTCGGATTCCACAAGATCATTAACCCTAATTGTTGGTAGTCCGTCCAGATAAACTAAAAAGTCTCTGGATGAGACTGCATATCCTACTTCTTGAGTTTGTATATTCATAGCAGTTGGCGGATCACCTTAAAAATTTCTTAAAGCTCTCCAGAATCTCTTCTTTCTTTTGGGCCATTTTTGAGCGTAAAGAATAATCTTGATAATTACCTTTCCAAACTAAAGCAGTACCGGCAATCAGGTTCGGGTCAAATTTGATGTCCAAAAGTAAAGAGGGTCCAAAATTTTTTCTGGCAAAGGTGCCTATTTGGCTGATGGTAGTAGTATCAGGCTCAAAGGTTAGATACATAGTCAAAATTGTAAGTTTTTTTACATCTGCCTCAAGATTAGTAAAAATATTGTAGATATTATCTTTGTTGATGCTTTGAAAAAATTGTGCAGGCAAAGATTTTAACCAGTTTGTATCTTCAACTCCAGTTAATTCTACTTTTTGGCCGCCAAAAAAACTTTCTGATAAATAATTTTTCAATATCCTCAAACGGTGTTTTAGTTCAGATATTGAATAGGTATCTTTTAGGATGCTGTTTAATAAGTCTTGCATAAATTAAACAATGAATTTCTCCGTCTTAGCTTTCTCTAACGCTTCATAGATTAAATCCAGTTGGTCTTTGAGGGACAATTTTTTAGCCAAAACTAAATTCAAAGTTTGTTCCATCATCGCCACAATATTTTCATCAATCAATTTTAATTGGGCATTTCTGTAGGTCTCAATCAGCTGCCTGGCAGCTTTTAGCTCCAGGTCGATGGAAGAGGTAGTTTTTTGCTCTGTTTGAATTAAAAAGTCTGATATTTTGCTTTCCAATCTTTCAAAAAGTTCATTAATTCTTTTCTCGCCTGATATTTTCGAGGCTTCCTCAAACCGGGCGCTGGTATCTTGCAACCTTTCCATAAATTTTATTAACTGATTTTGAGATGAATTGATTGACTGTTGGGAATCTTTAACTATATTTTGCAATTGGATTTTAAATTCAGCCAGCAACTTTTTAGTAGCAAAACTGCCTTCTGCCAACACTTGAGTTTCCGCTTCTTCAGCTGCAGCCAGCAGTTGGGCAATTTTTTGCAATTTTATTTGGGAAATTTTCCTTTGGGATTGATAGATTTTTTTTCTTAAAAAATACTCTCGAAGGTAAAGCAGGCTGGTAAGGATAGCAACAGCAGCGCTAATTAAAATGGCAGTATTTATGGACAGATTAATCATACAATGATGATATGATACTTAGCAAGAATTTACAATCGAATTATTAAGATTGATGCCACAATGCCGATGATGCCGGTGATTATCAGCAGCCCAATATTGATGATAATTGATAATTGGATGGTATTTTTTGCCAAGGGATTACGGCCTAGTGCCTCGACACCTTTTGTGATAGATCGGGAGAAAGTTAAAAATCCAAAGGTAAAAGATAAGAGCACTATTAGTCCTGCAGCTAGTAATCGTACTACCTGGCCAAATTTTTTAGGGTCATTTATATTTTCCAAAAATGACGATCCAATGAATGCAAATAACCTACTGGCAAATCTGGGGTTAGTCAGCTCTGCATATTCAACTTTTACAGCCAGCTGAATTTTACCTGAAGCTACTTTACCGTTGGGGCCGTCAATTTGCAAAGCGCCTGATGCATCAAAATCAGCTAAAGCAATGCCTAAAACGTAGCCAGATTCCGAAGCTTTTTGACCCTTACCAGGGATAAGTGAGGAGGTAATATAGTCACCGTATTTAACCGGGCCGTTTAAATTGGTGATATTAACCATAGCCACTCCTGATCGGATAACAGGTTTGCCTTTACTATCTTTATTTTGGTAAACTATGATTGGCGCGTTTTGGATTACTCCAAACATTTTATTATCAAAGCCAATAGTTGAACGCACTAAACCTCTGTCGCCGGTTGAGACGATATCTCCTTCTTGAGCATCATTATCAGTAACTTCATAAACTGTGGTCAATTCCAGTCCTTGATTTTGGGCATGGATAGTTGTGGGGAATACTACGAACAATGAACTAATAACTATTAATTTAACTATTAATTTTTTTACCATGCTTTTAGCATATAATAGAATAGTAAAAAGGTCAAAAAAACTAGTCCCGCCCAGTGGGGTTGACAGAGGTTTATCGTCAAACGGTTATTTTTTTGTCAAATAATCAATTTATGTCAAAATATATCAGCGTAATTACCGTACAGCCTTAATTTAGGGTTTAGTGTTTAGAGATTAAGAATTAGAATATATCAAATAACTTATAAATATATCATTTAAAGCAGAGGAGCAATTAGTTTAGCTTGTGAAAAGAGGTTGTGGAACAATAAAATAGATCCTTCGACTCGCTAATCGCTCGCTCAGGATGACAAACTGTGTTTAGATATTTTACGCAGTTTGTCAAATATGCTAATATCAGACTATGAAAAAGTATGTTCCCTCAAACATTGAACCCAAATGGCAAAAGAAATGGGCACAGGAGGATCTTAATAAGACTGATTTATCAAATACCAAAAATAAATATTATGTTTTAGTTGAATTGCCTTATACTTCCGGTGACCTTCATATGGGCCATTGGTTTACCTTTACCATGGGTGATATTTTAGCCAGATTTAAAAGAAGGCAAGGTTGCAATGTTTTATTTCCGAATGGGTTTGATGCATTTGGATTACCGGCAGAGAACGCTGCCATCAAACAAAAAGTTCACCCCCGGGACTGGACTTATCAAAATATTGCCCGGATGAAAGAGCAATTCGGAACCATGGGGGTTTCCATTGATTGGCAAAAGACAGCCATAACTTGTGATCCCGAGTATTATAAATGGAACCAATGGATATTTTTGAAAATGTTGGAGCGGGGAATTGCTTACCGTGGTAAAGCTTTATCAAACTGGTGTCCAAGTTGCCAAACAGTCTTGGCAGATGAGAACGTAGAAGCCGGCAAATGTTGGAGATGCGGTAGCGAGGTAGTGAAAAAAGAAGTTATGCAATGGTTTTTAAAACTGACTCATTACGCTGATAAGTTACTTTGGCAAAACCCTCCTCAAGTTGACTGGCCAAAACCTCTGATAGAAGCTCAGAATGACTGGATTGGCAAAAGCGAAGGGATAAACATTACTTATGAGGTAGCAGGTACAAATGAAGAGATAGTTTGTTTCACTACTCGCCCTGACACTAATTTTGGCGCCACTTTTATTGTTTTAGCACCTGAACACCCATTAGTGCTAAAGTTATCAGACGAAGAATATAAGAATAAAGTTAAAGAGTATATTGATCAATCAGCTAAAAAAAGCGAGCTGCAGCGCAAGGAAAATAAAGAAAAAACAGGAGTATTCACTGGCAAATTTGCCATAAATCAGCTTAATGATGAGAAAATGCCGATTTGGGTAGCTGATTACGTATTAATGGGTTATGGCACGGGAGCAGTGGTGGGTGTACCGGGACACGATAGACGTGACTTCGAATTTGCTAAAAAATTTGATCTTGCTGTAAAACGAGTCGTAGTTGGCAAAGATGGTGATACATCTGCTATCACTCAAATTGAGCAAGTGCAAGAGAAAGAGGGTAAAATGGTTAATTCCAGCTTCCTTGATGGGCTGGATATTCACCAAGCTACTAAAAAGATAATGGATTATTTAGAGAAAAAAGGGTGGGGTAAAAAGATAACAATTTACCATCTGCATGATTGGTCTATTTCCAGGCAAAGATATTGGGGAACCCCTATTCCTGTGATCCACTGTGATAATTGTGGGGTTGTTCCTGTTGCGGAAAAAGATTTGCCTGTTGAGTTACCTTACCAGGTAGACTATCAGCCTCAAGGTAAACCGCCGCTGGCTACTTCCGAAGATTGGGTTTTGGTAAAATGTCCAAAGTGTGGTGGTAAAGCTTCGCGGGAAGTTGAAACTATGGATGGGTTTGTGGACAATTCTTGGTATTTTTATCGTTACCTTGATTCAAAAAATGAAAAGTCTATCTTTGATAAAGATTTAATTGCTAATTGGATTCCTGTTAATATTTATATCGGAGGAGCAGAACATACAGTAGGGCATACACTTTATTCCCGTTTTTTTACTAAATTCTTTCATGACTTGGGTTTGATATCGTTTGATGAATATGCTTTAAAAAGAGTACATCATGGGGTAATTTTAGGCCCTGATGGGGCCAGGATGAGTAAATCAAGAGGGAATGTAGTTAATCCTGATGAGGAGGTCAAAAAATATGGAGCAGACGCCATCAGGTTATATCTGATGTTTTTAGGGCCTTTTAATATTGTCACTGCCTGGAATCCGGATAATGTCAACGGAGCTTATCATTTTTTGCAAAGGGTTTGGGGACTGCAAGAAAAGGTTACAGGTAACAGTTTACAGCTTACAGATAAAGATCTTAAGTTGATGCATAAGACTATTAAGAAAGTTACAGAGGATATTGGGCAGTTGAAATTTAATACTGCTATTGCAACTTTGATGGAGTGGTTGAATTATCTTTCCAAAAAAGATAAAGTTTTGTTGGAGGAGTATAAAATCTTGTTGCAACTACTTGCTCCTTTTGCTCCTTATATTACGGAAGAATTATGGTCTATTTCAGGAGAAAAATATTCCATTCATCAGCAGCCCTGGCCGCAGAGTGATAATAAGTATTTACAAGAAGTTGAAGTTTCTCTGCCAGTGCAAGTTAATGGTAAGGTTAAGGATGTTTTATTGATACAAAAAGATATATTAGATAATAAAGAAGTTATAGAAAAAATGGCTCTGACTGCTGAAAAAGTCCAAAAATTTTTATCAGGAAAATCTGTGAAAAAAGTAATATATATACCGGGGAAGGTTATTAGCCTGGTTGTTAGCAATTAATAACATCCTTTGCTAGTAAATTGTTGAATTGTTCCATTGCTAAATTGTATGGTATAATTTTTGTATGTATCCATTGCCCCGAGATAATAAATGGTTATTATCCAGACTTGATTATCTTTGGTCAGAATATTTTTCAGATGTCCCCCAAAATAATAAAGTGTTTATCAGTTTTGGCAGGTTTGCCAAATATAGGTTAGGATCTATCAGATTAAACAAACGAACAAAATCAAGCATTATTACTATTACCAGGATGTTTAAAGATCAAAGAATCCCTTCTCAAGTTGTTGATCATACCATCGCTCATGAGTTAGTGCATTATGCACACGGTTTTTCTTCCCAACATCCCAAATTACATAAATATCCTCATGCCGGCGGGGTGGTGAAAAGAGAAATGTCGGAGAGGGGAATGGGTTATCTTTATGACTTTTATAAAAAATGGATTATTGAGTACCGCCAATTGTTAAGAAAACAACATGGATGGTAACTTTTTGGGAAAGATTGAAAAATTCAAACTCCCTATTGCCTTGAGTGTTTTAGGAATAGTTTTAATTGTCGGTGGAATATTTGCTTCCGGTATAAACAAAGCTAAACCAAAGGATTTTCCCAAAGCAAGTCTAATGGAAAGTCAGAAAACAATCTCGGTTGATGTATCCGGGGCAGTCAACAAGCCGGGTGTTTACAGATTGACTGAAAGTTCAAGAATAGAAGATGCTATCAAGATAGCCGGAGGTTTTTCCCAAAATTCCAACCAGGAATATATATCAAAATATTTAAATATGGCTCAAAAATTATCAGACGGCAGCAAAATTTATGTGCCTCTAGAGGGAGAACAAATAAGCAATTCTCCCTCTGCAGTAATGTCAGCAACTCATGACTCTAAAGTAAATATCAATACAGCTACCCAGGCTGAACTGGAAGCTTTGCCAGGAGTGGGTCCGGTGACAGCTTCGAAAATAATCTCGGACAGGCCTTATCAGGCAGTTGAGGATCTTCTAAACAAAAAGATTATAAACAAATCTACTTTTGAAAAGATTAAAGATGTTACTATTATTTACTAAAGTAATATTGAAGTGGAATAAATTACCCATATTTTTATCTGTTGTTTTATTCCTGTTAATTTTTTTCATCAGGTTGCAGCAAGGAGGTTGGGAAATAAGCCTAGATTTGTTTAAAAGGAAACGTCTGGTTTTGGATCAAAAAATAAGCCAGTTTCTGCCCTCACCCCAAGCAGAACTTCTTTCAGGAATACTGCTGGGTCAAAATAAAAACCTGCCGGTAAAACTTAAACTGAACTTAAGAGATACTTCTACTCTGCACATTGTGGTAGCCTCAGGTCAAAACCTGAGTATGGTTGGAGGCTTATTTTTAGCAATGGCAGGTTTAATCAAAAGAAGGAACGCCATATTTTTAAGCCTTTTGGCAGTCACCCTTTATACACTGCTGAGCGGTGTGCAAGTGCCAATTTTACGGGCTGCGATTATGTTTTCCCTGGCTTCTTTGGCATCTATTTATGGTAGAGTGAAAGATAGCATCTGGATTTTAATAATTACCTTAAGTGTAATGTTACTGATTAATCCTTTATGGATAAAAGACTTATCTTTTCAATTATCTGCTTTGGCAACCATTGGTGTAGTGGTTGTTGCGCCTGTATTGCTTCAATACTTAAGATTCTTGCCACTTTTAGGTCAAGATTTATCCGTTACGATAGGAGCGCAACTTATGGTAATACCTATAATTATCCAAAATTTTCATCAACTTTCTCTAGTTAGCATTTTAACCAACCTTTTGGTTGGCTGGACAATTCCGTTTATCATGATTTTGGGAGGATTGATGTTAATGGCCAGCTTTATTTGGAGTGGATTAGCTTGGATATTAGGTTTAGCAACGGTAGTAATATTGACTTACTTTATTTATATTGTTGGATTTTTTGCTGCCTTACCATTTGCCTGGGAATATGTAGGGGAACAGACATGGGTGGTGTGGGTGGGATATTATATATTGTTGACTGGAGTATTATTAGTTTTGATTAAATCAAATATCAAAAATCA
>JACQIX010000011.1 GCA_016198275.1 Candidatus Daviesbacteria bacterium
GAAGAAACTATTGATTGCCCGCCAAATGATTCTGTAATCAAAAGGGTTTTTAATTCCTTTCTGGCAGTATACACAGCTGCGGCTACCCCAGCTGGCCCTCCTCCTATAATGATGACATCAAAATATTCCGGCTCCATCCTAATTTTGAGCTGATTTATACCAATCTTAAAGCTGAATCAATTCTTGCTTTATCAAAACCTAAAATACTCTCTTTTGATCCATCATCTTGAGTTATTACAGTAAATGGTACCCCCATTTGACCGGAAATTTTGACCATTTCTTCTGCCGCCTTAGCGTCTTGATCCACAAAAATATTGTCATACTTAATCCCTTTAGAATCTAAGTACTCTTTTTCTAACTTGCAATACGGACAAGTCGTGGTTGTATAAATTGCTACTTTCATAAAGCACCTCCTTACATAATCCCTATATTTATATTAACATAAATTTATGTCCCCAAAAGATGACTTACAAAAAATCATCCAAGGTGAAGTCTTAGATGATCATGAAACTTTAAGTGCCTACAGCCATGATGCTTCTATCTTTGAAATTAAGCCAAAAGTGGTTGTTTTCCCAAAAAACGCCAATGATATTACCCAACTAGTGCGTTTTATCAACCAACATCCCAAAGATAATTTATCTATCA
The DNA here is from genome assembly GCA_016198275.1 of Candidatus Daviesbacteria bacterium. Classification (GTDB taxonomy): domain Bacteria; phylum Patescibacteriota; class Microgenomatia; order Daviesbacterales; family UBA10151; genus JACQIX01. The sequence continues at coordinate 646 of JACQIX010000011.1, forward strand.
CTGTCCATTCCGCAGGCACTGATATGACAGGAGGGGCGATTAATGACTCCATTATTTTAGATATTAAAAAATACTTAAATTCTTTAATTAAGGTTTCAGAGCAATCAACCATAGTTCAACCGGGAATGCTTTATCGTGATTTTGAAGCAGAGACTTTAAAACAAAATTTACTGCTGCCTACCTATCCGGCTTCCAGGGAAATTTGCACTATTGGCGGTATGGTGGCTACCAATGCCGGAGGCGAGCTGGAATTAACTTATGGACCAATCAATAAATATTTAAAAAAATTGAAGGTAGTCTTAGCTGATGGCTATGAATATACTTTCCAAGCAATAAATCAAAATGAATTGAATAAAAAAATTACTCAACAAAGTTTTGAGGGAAAAATTTACTCGGAAATATATGAACTAATTAAAGAGAATGAAGAATTAATCAAAAAAGCTAAACCCCAAACTTCCAAAAACTCTACCGGCTACGATCTTTGGGAGGTTTGGGATGGCAAAACTTTTGATTTGAGCAAGTTAATTATCGGCTCCCAAGGAACTTTGGGAATTATTACGGAGGCAGAATTCAGTTTAATAAAACCCCAACCACATCAAGTATTATTGGTAATTTCACTTACAGATTTATCCCAACTAGACCAGATTGTCAAAACGGTTTTAGAATTTGGACCTGAGGCTTTTGAGTGCTACGATGACCAAACTTTAAAACTAGCACAATCTCATGCCTGGGATATTTCTGCCAATTTTAAGCATAGTAACAGGATTTCAGCCTTTCTAAATTTATTTTTGGAAAAATTATTAAAAAATCCACCCTCTCTGACATTACTAGCAAACTTTACCTCAGGCTCTAAAAAAGAAGCTTTGCAACAAGCCCAAATGGCCAAAAATGCCCTAAGCTTATTTAACTTAAAGGTGAAAATCAAAGAAACATCAGCCAGCCAGGAAAAATATTGGCTGATCAGACACAAAAGTTTTGGGCTGTTAATGAAATATTCAGGAACTGACAAAAAAGCTTCTTCATTTATTGATGACATTATTGTCAAACCAGAGTATTTGCCGCAATTCCTGCCTAAATTAAATCAGCTTATTGAGCCCTATAAAGATAAGATGGTTTATACCTTAGCCGGGCATATTGGTGATGGAAACTTTCATATTATTCCTTTGATGGATTTGTCAAAAGAAGATGTGCGGGAAATTATTCCAGAATTGATGGAAAAGGTTTTTAAGCTTGTTTTTGAATATAAGGGATCAATGTCGGCAGAACATAATGACGGCTTAATTCGAGGGGCATATTTGCCTTTAATGTATGGTAACGAAGTTTATCAGTTATTTAAAAAAGTAAAGGAAATCTTTGATCCTAATAATATTTTTAACCCTCACAAAAAGGTGGATGCTACTTTTGGGTATTCATTTAATCATTTAGCTAAAAATTAAATAATTGCCACTAAAGGAATAACAAAGTCTAACCTTCTTATTTCACTTCCTGATTTAACTGGTAAATTATCACCATCAAACCATGCTTCAAAAGGAGAATTTTCTGTATTGAATAGATCCTTTTGTTTAATACTGAGAATACTTGACGGAGGCCTAAGGTGTAATTGCCAAGCTACTAAGCAAAAGAATAATTTCATAAATTCTTCTCTTTTTGAACCACTTTCAATCCAAGCACGGGTAAGCAAGCCGCCGTGGAATTGTTGTGACGGAAAAGCATTCTCATAACCTAAATGGCTGGTCGTTGAGTATACGTCAAGAATATGAGGACTATCACTTTGGTTAAAGACTTTTGAGAGAGCACAGAGATGAGCCGCTCTAGATCTTAATTTTCTGGGAAGATAACCTCTAAAATGTTCATTAGTACTTCCTATTAATTGTTCAAAAGAACCTAACCCAACATGCAATAAAAATAATCTTTCTTGAAATATTCCTGGTCTAAATCCTAAATCATCTGGAAACTCATCAGAATTAACAAATTCACTAGCTGGCAGAACCTTTCCTGATTTTTTCAGAATACTATAAATAATATTGTTAGTACCTCCTGCTAGTATACCAACAGGCTTTGTTACCTCACTTCTATAAACTGATTCAAGAACTGCTCTAACTGATCCATCCCCACCAGCTACTATTATCTTCTGCGATGAAACATTTGGCCCTGAATTAATGGTATGTAATGGAGACCCATTCATTCTTGCTATCTTCGAAGCTTGGTCTTTAGAAGACTTAGATGAATGAGGGTTAACAATAACTCTTAATTCAACTGCTGACATAACGGGTAATTCTATCAGGTAGAAACTAAAATGTAAATTAAAATGAAGCTAAATTTCTTTGGCCACTATTTTGGAATTTTGTTTTAAATTTTCCTGCATTTTATTATATGTCAGCAGTCCTGTTTGAGGACCTATTTGCTCAACCACCGAAGCTCCATTAGCTGCCCCCCACCTCATGGCTTCAGCCAAATTCCTGCCATAAAAAAGCCCTGCCAAGCAACCGGTGGCAAAGGCATCCCCCGCTCCTGTGGCCTCTACTAAATTGGCCGGAAAAACTCCTAAATGATAATATTTTACCCCATCATATCCAAATGACCCTTCTTTTCCGTCAGTAATAGCTACCATTCTTGGCCCTAATTCAGTAATACTTTTAAGTAATTTTTTGATAGCTATGTCATCTTCAACTTTATATCCCAAAATTCTTTTTGCCTCAACTTTGTTAACCAAAAAAAGTTCTGTTAAAGTAAGCAGTTTGGGATATTTTTTGACTCCTGCTTGAATTTGGTAAGTACCAGGACTATACAACATCCTGGCTCCGGTTCTTTCTAAATAGAGTATTAGTTCATTTAATAAATTGGAGTGAGTAAAAGATTTTGACAAAGAGCTAAAATATACCCATTTGGTAAGATCTAAATCAGGCAATTTATATTTCCAATCCTGATGGTAGACAAAAATAGTCCGCTCTCCTTTAAAAGTTAAGACTGTGGATAAGTTAGATTCCATTCCTTCATTAACTTCTGCATACCTGGTGCTGACTCCTTCTAATTTCAATTTTTCTATAATTTGTTTGCCTGAAGCATCTGATCCAACATTAACATAAATGGCTGATTTTAAACCTAATCTGGCTCCTCCCACCACATTATTGGCAGAATTACCTGCCACAGAGTTAGTTAATTTATCAACCGGAATTTTATCACCGTATTCCACGCAGAGCATACACTCTGTTTTATTTAGGTTGCACCTGACTTCAGCTTCGTGAATTTGGACATAATGATCAACAGTAGCATCACCTATAGAGATTAGATCGTGCATAATTTAAGGATACATCATTTTTACTTGTTTTGGGGTCATGATTTTACCAATTGTGTGGTCGTCATTAATAATGACTACCTGATCTGTATTCTTGTCATAAGCTAAATTTTTAATCTGGATGGCCGGATGGACAGAACGCCAAAAATAATATACAAATTCTTTAATTTGCTGCTGACTCATCCCTTTTCCTTCAGCTCTTAATCTTTCCTCAGCCTGCTCTCTCCAAGTTAAGGAAATCTGATAATTTAATACATATAAAACCAGCATAAAATCAATTAAATCCCAAAGGGGAATATATTCATCCAATTTCCTATTGATATCTTTGGCAAACTGGATGTGTTCAGAAGTATCCAGGGCCGGCAGGCCACTTTCAAAAATGCTTTCATCCTCAACTCTCTTTGCCCCTAACATCCAACCATCATAAAAAATAAAATGAGGCTTTTGATTAATAGTCCTAAAACCTACCCTGTCACCATCGCCTGATTTCGCACCTTTATCATATATGGGGATTTTGACCTCCATGCCATCCTTCATATTCTTTAAATCTGTTAAATTTTTGATAGCCTTAGGAATATCATGTGTTACTCCCCTTCTGATAAAACGGGGGTCTTTTACTCTTAACCTATTTAACTCCTCATGAGTTATGTAATGATCGTCAATTGATAAAGGAATGGAAGAATATCCTAAATGTTCTAACAGAATTTCCAATATCTCTCCCTGGGTAGTCTTTCCTGCTCCCTGAATAGCAGATACTCCCACAATAATTCCTTGATGCAGATTTCTTTGTAGCTTTAGCTTGATCAGTTTTTGGATAAAGGGTAAATAATAATTATTTAAATCTTTTTTTAAATTGTCAGGGTTTATTTCCGGACGTTTAATAAGTATTGATTGGAAAATATCAAAATCTTGCTTTACATCAAAATCCATATTAAAAATTTGATGTCAGTATATCCTAGATAGGTTTAGCTGTATACCCGCTTTTTTTAATAGTTCCCACAATCAGCTGGTCTGAAACTTTATCTGTTTCAAATTCTACTTCAGTTATTTGGGTAGCATAACTGGTTTTGGCAAATTTAATCCCATCCAGATCTTCCAAATCAAAATCAATATTTAAAGCACAAGAGCTGCAATGCATTCCCTCAATTTTTAGCTTCTTTTTAACTGTTTTCATATCACCTCAATTATACCTCTATACATTCCCATTGAACAGGAAAAGGAGATCTGGCCTGTTTGAGTGGGAGTAAAACTGATTAGTTGGGTATCATTAGGAGCTAAATTTTTGGCAATTCCCAGCGCGGGAATCCTGAAAGCTGAAGCGCAACTGAAAGCATCAGTGGTTTTCAAAGTTAAATTAACCTGCTCACCTTTTTTTACTCTAATATAGTTTGGACTATAACCCCTTGAGGAAACATTAATTTGCACATTCTGGCTCACAGATAAATTATATCCTGATTGTGCTTGAGTGCCAGAAGCGCTGAAATCAATTTCCACAAAAGGCATCCCCCCTGCTGCCAAAGCACTGTTGGCTGAAATTAAACCTAAAAATAATACTAAAAAGGCAGCCAGTTTTAAAAATTTGCCCTGAAAATTATCCCCTAAAACAGTGGTTAAAAAACCCACCCCAAAAAATAGAGGAGTAGTGCCTAAAACAAAGAAAAACATAATTAGTGCTCCATAAATAGCACTGGCAGATGAGATGGCCAGCGTCTCCATAGCTAAAGTTGTTCCACAAGGAATAAATATAGTCAAAGCTCCTAAGAATGCCGAAGCAAATAAATCTTTGGACCTTGATTGGTTTCTGACCATTCTACTTAAAAATCTGGGCGGTTGCAAAACAGCATATCTAAAGATAGGGTGAACTTTGAGTAAATCCAAAGCTACAGCTATCATATAAAGCCCTGCTATAAACTGCATTATTACTTGCACTTTGGGAGAAATATCTAAAGCCCCTCCAAAAGCTCCTAAAACTAAACCTAAGAAGGTGTAGGCAATAATTTTGGTGGCGAGAAAAGCTAAGGTAGCAAAAATAGTGTGTTTTCTTTTATTACCTGAGGTTAAATCCTCTTCCTCCCTTGCCGCAATGGTTGAGGCAAGTAGTCCCCCTTGCACTGCCAGACAGGTAAGTCCCCCAACTGTTAAACCGGTTAAAAAAATCAGCCAGAGGTTCATAATTTTACCCTTTTTAGTAGTAAGGAATTGCCAACAACTGAGATAGAACTCAACGCCATGGCTGCTGAGGCAAAAATCGGGCTTAGTAAAATTCTAAAAACTGGATACAAAATTCCCATAGCTACCGGAATCAAGATAATATTATACCCGAAAGCCCAAAACAGATTCAACTTAATTGTCCTCATGGTCTTTTTAGAAAGTTCTATGGCCGCTACCACAGACCGAAGATCTTTATTAATTAAGGTAATATCACCTGCTTCAATAGCTACATCCGTACCAGTACCCATAGCAATCCCCACATCAGCAGCAGCCAAAGCCGGTGCATCATTAATGCCGTCTCCTACCATGGCCACAATTTTCTTCTCTTTCTGAATTTTTCTGACTTCTGCCTCTTTTTGATCAGGCAGGATTTGAGCCAAAACTCTTTTTATCCCAATGTATTTGGCAATTGCATTGGCGCTTCTCTGGTTATCTCCGGTAATCATTACTACCTCAATACCTTTTTCCTGCAAAGCTTTCACTCCCTCTTTAGCACTTTCTTTAACAGTATCAGCCACTGCCACTAAACCTGCTAATTTGTTAGCTATAGAAAGCATAATCACTGTTTTTCCTTCATTTTCTAATTTCTCAATTTGACCAGAAAAAGAACTGATCTCTATGTTTTCTCTTTCCATCAATTTCCTATTCCCTAAGAAAATTTTCTTACCATCAACTTCCCCTTCCACACCAGCCCCTGCGATGGCTTTAAATCCGATAACAGAATCCAGTTTAAGATTTTGCTTTTGGGCTTTTTTAACTATGGCCTCAGCCAAAGAATGCTCTGACCCTTTTTCAATTGATGCAGCAAGTCGCAAGATGAGATCCTTCGACTCACTTCGTTTGCTCAGGATGACAGACGTTGGGATAACGTCTGTAACTTCTGGTTTACCTTTAGTTAAAGTGCCGGTTTTATCAAAAATAACAGTGTTAATTTTATGGGCAGTTTCCAAACTCTCGGCATCTTTTATTAAAATCCCCTGCTCTGCGCCAATTCCCACTCCCACCATAATCGCTGTAGGGGTAGCCAAACCCATGGCACAAGGACAGGCAATTATTAAAACTGCTACCATGTTTAGCATGGCAAAAAGAAAATAGGGGTTAGGCCCAAATACGTACCAGACGACAAAGGTGGCAATAGCCAACATTAAAACAGCAGGTACAAAATAAGAGGAAATTAAATCTGCCAATCTTTGGATGGGAGCTTTACTGCCTTGGGCTTCCTCTACCAACTTGATAATCTGAGCCAGCAAAGTATCAGCACCAACTTTGGTAGCTTTATAAAGAAAAGTGCCTGTTTTATTAATGGTAGCTCCAATCACTATATCTTTCAGCCCTTTATCAACGGGTATACTTTCACCTGTTACCATTGACTCATCCACTGATGACTCGCCCTCCACAATTACCCCATCAACTGCAATTTTTTCTCCTGGGCGCACTCTAATAATATCCCCCACCAGTACCTGGTCAATAGGTATATCAATCTCCTGATTACCTCTTACTACCCTGGCTGTTCTTGCCTGAAGTCCAACTAATTTTTTGATTGCTTCAGATGTACCAGCCTTGGCTTTGGCTTCAAAAAATCTACCCAATAAAATTAAACCGATAATAATGGTAGACACATCAAAATATGGAGCAGGAGTTATCCCCAAGTTTTGAACCACAAATGGGAAAAAAGTCACAAAAGCAGAATAAGCAAAAGCAACTGTAGTGCCTATTACTACTAAAGTATCCATGTTTGCTGTTCTATGCTTTAAAGCTGGGATAGTAGCCTGGTAAAAAACCCAGCCTGCCCAAAATTGGACTGGAATAGCCAAAAATAATTGGACAAAAGAGTTTTGTAAAACAGCCGGAGCAAACCCCATTAATTTGGGGAAACTACCGAAAACTATTAAAATACCCAAACTTAAACTGACAATAACTTTTCTTTTTAAATCTCTTAATTCCCTTTCTTTCTGTTTTCTCTCCAAATCCTCAGAAGACTCTTCTTTTAAAACCTCATACCCTACACTTGAGACCGCTGCTGAGATTTTTGCCTCATCAACTTTTTGAGGGTCAAAAGCGACTGTGGCTTTTTCTGTTAACAAATTCACACTACAAGAGCTGACCCCCTCTACCTTACCTACTACTTTTTCTATTAGTCTGACACAAGAAGCACAATGCATTCCTTTGATTGGAAAAGTCTTGGAAATTTGGTTCATCTAACTATCACCTTCCCATGATACATATTCATTCCACAGCTAAATTTAAATTCTCCAGATTTGGTGGGAGTAAGTTCTATAGTAATTTTTTGATTCAAAGGTAAAGTTTTGCGTATCTTAAAATCAGCCAAAACCACCTCTTCCAAACAATCTGTTAGATCGGTTCTGATAAAATTAATTTTTGTCCGTTTACCTTTGGCAATAGAAATCGTCTCCGGTGAATAACCACCAGAAACAGTGATATCTACCTCGTCTTCTACCTCAACTTCTTTTTCTTTCTTCATAAAGAAAAACCAATAGGTAAAAATTATACCCAAAAAACCCATCAACACTACAAATATTTTATCTACAGACATATTAATACTCCTTTTCTACTTTGCCCATTTGTTATACAGGGTGATTATGCCATAGGTTGTTACCCAAGTTAGAAGTGTGGCGCTAACCAATCCCAAAAGTAATGAGCCTAAGTTTGGAGTAAAAGTTGCTCTGACTGACTCAAGGTTTATAGCATGGGTCCAGGATTGAGCCATGCTGAACAATAAATCCGGTGCCACATAAGCCAAAGTAGTACAAGCCAATACCCAAACTGCCATTACCGCAGCTGCCGCATTGGCAAAAGCTTTTGCATTTAACATTTCTATCACCCCCTTCTTACTTTTTTTGTATTTGTTTCCAAAGCCAAATCCCCAACAAGATCAGATCAACTAAAACAACCAGCCAAAAAGCTGTTGCTAGTATTCCCAATCCTGAACTCATCATTCCGTTATAACCGTAGCCTCCCCAGCCCATCATCCTTCATCACCTCCTAATACTAATTTACAACTTTTTGGCAATTAAAAAAATAAACAACACTAGGAAAACTCCAAAACCTAAATTTATTAAAGGGCTGTTACCAAAGAGCTGGTTAATAAATGCCCCACTATTTTGAATAAATTTAGTAAAAACTTCCATACCCTCACTTGACAACTGACCTGTTGAAAGCAAAGTCAAGGAGGTTATGCCGGTAATTAAAAAAATTACAGCCGCAACTACGTTCCCCAACAAAATTGGATATTCCCTGCCCCAAAACCTTAACTGGGTAATCGGCTTTCTCAAAAGAGTAAATTTGGGCATTTTGTTTGTTAAAAATAGGGAAATCAAAAGTAAGGGCGTAATCATTCCCAAAACGTAGCTTCCCCCAACCGCCAGTGCTCCAAAAAAGCTGGGAGAAAGAAAGGTCAAAGTTAAAATACCAATTAAAACAGGTGCGCAACAAGCACTGGTAATCCCGGATACTATTCCCATGGTAAATATTGACAGTACATCGGTTCTACTACTGTTATTGGTTTGAGGTAGTTTTGGCATTGGTAATTTTAATCCCAAAAATGTAACTGCGGACATGGCTATCATTACTGCACCTCCAATCAGATAAATAGCATCATGGTAACGGAATAAGGCTTTGGAAATCAAAGCTATCCCTAAAACAGCCGGCAAAAGGGTGGCAAAAATTCCCAGTCCAAAAATAACCGTCATCAGCAGAACTTTCTCTTTTTCCTTAAAAACCGAACCTAAATAAGCAGGCAATAAAAAGGTGATGCAGCAAGGAGCAAAAAGTGCTACCATTCCTGCCACAAATGCAGCTATTAGCGAAGTTTGAAAAAAAATAGTTTCCATTTAAACTCCACAACCCCCTCCTTGACCACCAACTCCAGGTACTGCCTGGACTGCTTGTTTGATTCTTTGTGCTCCTTGGGCTGATGAATAACTGGCAGATAGAGCCAATTTTACATCGATATCCTTCCATTTAATGTTTTGCTTATCAAAATATATGGCCATCTCCAGATAATTTTGTGGAAACCAGAAAGAATTGAAAGCTAAAAGATCTTTATAAATTTGGTTTTCAGATAACCCATTATAAACTGCCCACTCAATATAACCTAAAGCTGCCATACCGTGGTTACAGTCAGGAAATGCAGTACTATTGCCACAACAAGGCCGAAAAACATTTTCGGCAATTTTTTTGACCAAATCCTGCTGCTCGGAAGTTAAAGGGATAATTGGTGTGGAAGAATAAAGTTCCATTGCTCCTTTAGAACCCAGTGTCCATCCTGCTGTAGAGGCCATCTTATCAGTCTCTATCCCCTGACCTCTCATTGGTCCCTCATCTAAAACTTTACTTTTATTAACCAATCCCAAAGCCCATAAAGTATTAACTAAAAAACGGCTATTTCTCTCGTTAATGATAATGTTCTCATCCCAAGATCCATCCAGATACTTCATATGATCTTTACCGTCTTGATCTGAGGTGAAAATTTGTTCATATTTTTGTTTATCAATTGCCCCTGCCTCAACTAACTGTTTACCTAAATCTTTCCATTTTAAAGAAGTCATATAGCCTTTCTGTGGTAACACCTCCTGTTTTAAAATTTGTACCAACTCTTCAGGGTTTTTGTTAAACTTGGCAAGTTGTTGGATATTCCTGTTTAATTCCTGTTTCATTAAATAATACTGAAGAATACCCATAAGTAGGGTGGAGTTTAAACTGATCAGCAAAATCATCCATAATGGAACAGTTTTTTTTAATATTTTCCCCAAACGCATTTTTCTCATTTATCTTTTATTACTATCCCTTTTAAGGAAAACTCTAAGTTGGGATTGTTAATATCATTGGTCTGAATGGAAATTAGCCGCTCAATCGGTCCAATTCCGGATGGACCATGAAAAACAGGATCAAAAATGACATTTAGCTTGGCTTCCTTTCCCGGACTAACCTCCCCCACCCAAGAGGATTGAGAATGCATGCTAAAATAAGGGCTCACTTTTCCATCAACGTCAATTTGCGCCTTAGTACAAGTACAGGAAGTTTTTATATTGGTCAGCTTTAGAGTTTCTGTGCCGGTATTTTTAATAATGAAAGTTTTGCTCACATCTCCCCCGCTATAGGCAATATTTCCCCAATCATAAGTTTTGCTCTCCGCTGAAACCTTAGCATTTAAGGAAGAAGTAATTTGAGGGTAGGTGCTGCTGCTACTTAAAATATAAACTCCACCACCCAGTATTAACAAGGTCACCATAGTAAACCCAAAAATGATCTTTTTGCCGTTCATTTGTTTTTCTTAATAACATTCATTATTTCTTTGATGGAGGTTTCTGTCTCGCCCTTTTTAATATGATCCACTACGCAAGTTTTAAGGTGATTTTCTAAAACTAAAGCATCAGCTTCTGCCAAAGCCCTTTGAACTGCCTGAGATTGATGAATAATGTCAATGCAGTAGGAGTTATTTTCCATCATCTTCAACACCTTTTTCAAATGTCCCTGAGCTATTTTTAATCTATGGAGAATTCTTTCCTGAGTATTTTTTGGTCTATACATGACTTCCATTATATCCCCCTATAGGGGATATGTCAAGTCTTTTATTAATACTACTGCCCCCAATAATTCAATTAAAAGCATTAGTAAATTCAATGTATCTGTAGCTGGACTAGTGTAGGCAAAACCTAACCAAAAAATGGTATTTAAAAACATCCCCCCTATTAATCCACCCAACAACAGTATCTTGCTTGCTCTTTCTTTAGTTTTTGATAGTAATAGATAAATAGCTCCAGCGGAAATTGAAACTGCAGTTAAAAATTCTCCCCACATAGTCAGATTGGCAAAAATTTGAGAATTGGGGGTAACCACTCCAATCAAAAAATTTTTATACCAAAGATAAGGGTTTGCTTGGGCTACTTTGGTTAAAATCCCTCCTAAGGAATCAACAAATTCTCCTCCAAAAATCTTCTCCAAACTGCTTCTAGCCCAAATTAACCCAATGATTAAATAAATTCCAAAGAAACATTTTAAATAAGAATCTATCATTTTTTTAACTCTTCTGAGATCTCTTTATCCAAATTATTAAATGATTGTAAGCTTAATTTCTTACCATTTAAATAAAAAGTGGGAGTAGCATCAACCCCCGCTTTTTCTCCTTCAACTACATGATCATTAATCTTTTGATCATATGAATTTTTACTAACTACCTCTTTGATTTTACCTTTATCTAAGCCAAATTGAGAACCAATTTGGGCAAAATAATCCGTAGGATCATCCAAAGATGACCAGTTTTCTTGTGTTTCAAATAATTTATCGTGAATTTCCCAAAATTTATTCTCAGTTGCAGCATATTCTGCAAAATTGGCAGCTTTTTTAGAATGGGCATGCTGCATAAGCGGAAAATGAAAATAAATAAATTGTAAATTTTGTTGATATTTACCTCTAACCTCTTTCACAAATGGCTCTACACTTTTACAAGCCGGACATTGTAGATCGGAAAATTCTGCCAATTTCACTTTAGCGCTACTACTGCCGATTTTTTGCCCTTTGGAATAATCAATATTTGAAAATGCAGTTTTTTCAACCGGAGCATTGTTTTTACCTAATAAAAAAACCCCGCCGATGACAATAATTAAGCTAACAAGTAGTATCGCGCCCAATATTTTTGTTTCTGTTTTCATATTTCTTTTTTATCCCAGATCGGATTTTTGGCAGATAATACAAAAATTACAGTGGATATAATAAAAGAGATTAAACACCAAATGCAAAAAGCTCTAATCACAAAAGCTTCTAAAAAAGTCAGATAAATTCCAAAGGCAAATCCTAAAAAAGTGATTATTAATCTCAAAAATTGAAATAATAGATTAAAGCTTTGCGTTAAAAAAACTGTCAAAATTGCCAATGTTAAATAAAAAGTTATTCCCAAATATGGCAAACTTATCCCTAAAAAGGAAGAATAGTTACTTTTTCTGACAATGTTACAGCCGACCCCGCTAATAGGACAAACTATAGAACTTTGGCTATATTCAAAAGCCAAAAAAGCAGAAACAGCCAAACCTGCCAGACTTAAGAAAAAAATTAATCTGTTTATTGTCCTTATTGACATCTTATTATTTACTGAACTATTATCAATTTAAGGTCAGTTTTTGTCAATGAAAAACCGTTCTAAATCTCACCCCTATCATTACTTTGAAGAGAAAAATTTAATCCAAAGATTAATTGACATCGGAGTACCTTTGGGGATGTTCTTTTTTTATTTTCAGTTTTATAATTTTGGCCAATTTACCCCCAAAGAAATGGTTAAAACTACTGGCCTTTTAGCAGTTGCGCTCCTTTCTTTAACTTTACTAATCGGTCCTGCCTGTAGGTTTTTCTCAGCTTTAGATGTATTAAAAGCGCATCGCAAATTTTGGGGGGTATTAAGCTTTTTTATTGCCCTTATCCATGGAATATTAGTTTATATTTTCTATGCTAATTATAATTTGGCAAAATTGTTTAATCCGGCCAGCCCAAAATATTATGGCTTATTGGCAGGTTTAGCATCTTTGGCAATTCTACTAACAGTTACCCTAACATCCAATCAAAAAGCTTTGAATGCTTTAAATCCAAAGACTTGGAAAATGATTCAATCTACAGCTTTTATAGCCCTTATTTTTGCTGTTTTACATTTTTACTTAGTTGAATCAGTAAACGGAGTTTTAGTCATCAAAAGAGTAGTCGGACAAATCACCTTTGGTTTTGCCTCATTTGTGATAGTTTTCAGAATTCTTACTTCCCTTTTCCCTCGTAACCGATAAGTGTCAGACTTTCATTTTTAACACCGCAGTTACAGATTTAATGATTGCATCTTTGGTTAGCCCAAATTTTTCCAAAAGCTCATTAGGTTCTCCTGATTCTCCAAAACTATCTTCTATCCCAATTATTTTTAAAGGTATTGGGCAGTTTTGAGATAGTAATTCTGCCACAGCCCCTCCTAAACCTCCAGTTATTTGATGTTCTTCAACAGTTACCATCGCTCTAGTTTCCTCTGCCGCTTTTAAGATTGAATTCTTATCCAAAGGTTTAATAGTGTGACAGTTTATTACTCGAACACTAATTTTGTGCAACTCTAATTCTTTAGCTGCCAATAAAGCTCTATAAACCATTTGGCCTATGGCCACAACTGTGACATCTTTTCCTTCATAGAAAATCTCTGCCTTACCTATCTTAAAAGGTGTTTGTTTTGTTGTAATTAGAGGCACCTTATCTCTGGATAATCTCATATAAACGGGCTTATGGATTCTTGCTATTGCAAGTGTGGCTTTTCTTGCCTCAATTGAATCTGTAGGAGAAATTACAATCATATTCGGCAAAGCTCTCATCATTGCTATGTCTTCCAATGCCTGATGCGTTGCTCCGTCCGGTCCGACCGACACTCCGGCATGAGAGCCAATAATTTTTACCGGCACATCATTGTAGCAAATGGTTGTCCTGATCTGCTCCCAATTTCTGCCCGGAGAAAAGGTAGCATATGACGAAATAAAGGGAATTTTCCCTCCTAAAGCCATTCCTGCTGCTACTGTTGCTAAATTTTGTTCGGCAACGCCAATTTCTAAAAAGCGTTGCGGGAATTTTTCGGCAAAAGCTTGCGTCCTGGTTGACTCAGTTAAATCAGCACAAAGGGCTACTACTTGTTCATTTTCCTCCCCTGCCAGAACCAATCCTTCCCCAAAACCATTCCTGGATGGAACTTGTTCTAAATCAGCGTCAAATAATTTCGGAATTAAATAAGCCTTTGGATTAACCATATTCTATCCCCCTGCAGATCTTAGTTGCTTTAAAGCTAATTCTGCTTCCTCTTTATTGGGTGGTTTGCCATGCCACTCAAATTTATTTTCCATAAAATCCACGCCTTTGCCAGGAGTAGTATGAGCAATAATCAAAGTCGGTTTTTCAAAAATGGCCTTGGCTTCTCCGAATGCAGTAATAATTTGTTCAAAATTATGACCATCAATCTCTATGACATGCCAATTAAAAGCTTCGTATTTTGCCCGCAAATTTTCCAGCGGCATAATATCTTCTGTAAATCCGTCAATTTGAATATTATTACGATCAATTAAGGCAGTTAGATTATGCAGTTTAAGTTTGGCAGCCAGCATAGCTGCCTCCCAGGTATTTCCTTCATCTTGCTCACCATCAGACATTAAACAAATTACCTTCCATTCGGCATTATCAATTCTGCCTGCCAAGGCTAAACCTGTTGCTTGTGATAATCCTGAACCTAAAGGACCGGAGGTAGTCTCAACCCCCGGCAAAGCAGTTCTGTGCGGATGACCTTGCAACCTACTGCCTAATTTTCTGAGAGTTTTAAGCTCAGATACAGGAAAATAACCAGCATGAGCCATAGCTGCATAGCGTATAGGACAAATGTGGCCGTTTGAAAGAATTAACCTATCTCGTTCACTCCAATTCGGATTTTTGGGATCATGGTTTAAGATATGAAAATAAAGAGCGGTAAAAACATCTGCCATCCCCAAAGGTCCGGCAGAATGTCCGGATCCTGCTTCAACAAGCATTTTGATTATGTCTTGCCTAATTAGGTTGGCTTTTTCTTCCAATTTTTGTATTTCTTGCGAGATTTGTGACATATTTTCAACTTATATTGTAAAATCGCCTCTGGTTGTTTGAATATGCTGATGTTCACCTCTACCAAGCTCTTCTTCAAACCGTAAAATAGCCTCCAAAACACCTTCCGCAGACTCTACAATTTTATATACTTCTTGTTCTTCTTTAGTTATTAACATATTTTCCTTAAATGTATTCATTACATTTTCCCAAAATTTGCCATATAAAATTAACGGCTTGTGATGTCCGAAATAAAGTTTAGCCAACCCCCAAGCCATGCCAAACTCTGAGATAGTGCCGGTTCCACCGTTAAATATAACATAAACTTGGCCTTCTCTAAGTAAAGTTAATGTTCTTTCCACATAATTTTTGGCCCTAATTTCTATATCGAATAAATTTTTCGGATCTCTGCCTTCATAGTGCATATTTTTATCAGCTGCCAAAATTACTCCAATAACTTTGCCTCCCCCTTCTTTTGCCCCCCTGGTGGCTGCTCTCATCACCCCCGGCCCTCCCCCGTCTGCCACAATATAACCTGCTTGGGCCAATTTTTTGGCTACTTCAAATACTTTCTTTGCCAAGGGGGTATCCTGACTGACCCGAGATGAACCAAAAATCGCCACCTGTTCAATATTTTTAGCTTTTTTTAGATTATTCATTTAGACATTGCAAAACGCAGATTTTCCAAATTCTTATCAATATTTCCTTTTAAGAGATAAGAACCAACTATAACAAAATCTACCCCTGAATCTACAATATCTTTAATATTATCATCTCTTACTGCTCCGTCTATACCTATTCTGATTCTCCAACTCTTATTTTTTACCTCTTTAATTCTTCTTAAAGAATTTGGAATAAGAGGTTGTCCCTGAAAACCTGGGATAATAGACATCAGAAGAACTGTATCTATTTTATCAATATGAGACTCCAGATTTTCAATATCAGTTTCATTTTTTATAGCTAGACCTATTTTTAATCTCTGACTTTGTGCATAATTAATTGCCTCATCAACTTTTCCCGCTTCAAGATGAATTATTACCCGCTCAAATCCAGCTTTTACTAAATCATCAATCCATTCCCTAGGCTTTGATACCATCAGATGAGCTTCTTTGCGGAAATTAATCGGAAATTTTTGAACTATCCCAGGATTAATTGTTTTATTTTGAACAAATTTATTGTCTGCGAAATCAATATGTACCCAACCATTTCTTAAGGCTTCTACAGATATAATTTTGGATAAATCTTTTTGAAATTGCTCTTTTGATGTGGCCAGAATTGCCGGAATAATTTGAATATTGGTCATTTTAGACATGTCTTAATCTTTGTGTTTTCCAATTGGTTGATTTTATTAATTCTTCTAATGTGCTTTTCTTCATTACTAAAGTTAGTATTAATAAATGTTTTTACTATCCTTTTTGCTTCCGTATCAGAAATATAATCAGCTCCTAAAGAAAGTATATTAGCATTATTGTGCCCTTTGGCTTTCTTTGCCATTTCTTCATTTAAACAAACAGCAGCTCTGATCCCTTTTACCTTATTTGCACAAATTGCCTCTCCGTTGCCTGAACGTCCAATAATTATACCCAAACCTGTTGGAACTGAGGTAACTTTTTGAGCAACAGGAATTATAAAATCCGGATAGTCATCGTTTGCATCAAAAAAATTTGCTCCCATATCCTCAAATACTATATTATTTTCCAAAAGCCAAACTTTCAATTTTTCTTTCAGACTAAAACCACCATGATCGCTACCAAGATAAATCATTTCTTAATTGTACCATGATCCATTTTGTACTACTTGACCTGATTTTTTTCCTTTGATAAAGTTATCATGCTTGCTGAAAAGTAAGTTCTCAAGAAAACTCGCCTTGCGCGAGTTTTTTTGTGGTATACTGTATGTTCTTTCGGGGTTTTGTGTAAATCAAAATCGGTAGTATAGCCTACGACCACATACCGTCTGGTGCATGGATGATCTGGTGTAATTCCAGGGCCGACCGTCCTTTTCCAAGCAAAGGATCCTAAACTTGTTGAAGGGTATAGTCGGGATAAAAGAAAGAAGATACGCCGTTGGCGTCTATCCCCGAAAGGGGATTTTTTTAGACTATGTTTAGCGGAATAATTAAAAATTTGGGGCAATTTAAAGATAAAAAAGATTCAATTTTTACTTTTAATGTTAGTGGGGAATTTTGTAAAAAAATTAACAAAAGTATGAGCATTGCCGTCAACGGAGTTTGCCTGACTGTTTTTAAAAAAACCAATGATTCTTTCTCTATTGAAATTATACCTGAAACTTTAGATAAAACAACCTTAGGAAATATTAAATTTGGTGACATGATTAATTTGGAGCTTCCTCTTACCCCCCAAGATTTTTTATCAGGGCATATTATCCAAGGCCATGTTGATACAGTTGGCTTAGTTGAAAAAATTAAAGCCAAAGGAAACAGTAAAATTTTAACGGTAAAAGTAAATACAAATTATTCTCAATTTATTGTTGAAAAAGGCTCAATTGCTATAAACGGAGTGTCGTTCACCGTAATTTCCTGCAGACAAACCCAATTTACTATTGGCATTATTCCGTATACCTTGATTAATACTAATTTTAAAAATTTAAAAGCGGGAGATCTAGTCAATATTGAAGTTGATATTATAGCCAAATACTTAAAGAGGCTTTTAAAATGAACATAAGCGGAATTAAAATAGCCATTGTTAGTAGTAATTTCCGAAGAGAGGTTTCGGACAGCTTAGAGAAAAATTGCCTGGCTACTCTACAAAAAGAGGGCTTAACCAAGAACCAAACAGATATTTTTCGAGTTCCCGGTTCTTTGGAAATACCGCTGGTAGTAAAAAAACTTGCTCAAAAAAATCTTTACAAAGCAATTATTACTTTTGGAGCAATTGTTAAAGGTAAGACTTACCATTTTGAACAAATAGCCAATGAGTGCGCCAAAGGCTGCATGAAAGCTTCACTTCAATATGAAATACCGGTTATTTTTGAAGTTTTAGCAGTTTATGATTTAAAAGATGCTTTAGAAAGAGCCACCCGGAAAAAAGAAAATAAGGGAGTAGAAGCTGCTCTCACAGCTTTGGAGATGATTAAAGTCTTATCAAAAGTATGAAATTTGCAAGTTATCAGAAAGCTACAGAAGAAATAAACAAAGGCAGAATGTTAATACTTTATGATCCATATAGGGAAAAAGAAGGGGATTTTTATATCCCGGCAGATAAAATTACCCATGAGATGCTAACTACCATGATTAGGCTTGGTGGAGGCTTAATTTGTGTGGCGATTACTCAGAAACAAGCTTTTAAGCTTAATCTTCCTTTAATGATTGCTAGCTTGGAAAACGAGGAAAAAACCGGTGTCAGTTTTACTGTTTCTGTCAATTCTAAAAAAGGTATAACTACAGGTGTATCTATTAACGACAGACTAAAAACAATCAAGGTTCTAGCTAATCCTAATTCAAAACCCACTGATCTTTCCAAACCTGGCCATGTCTTTGGTCTAATTGCCAAAAATGGCGGATTACTGGAAAGAGCCGGACATACTGAAGCTGCTGTTGATTTAGCTATCCTAGCTGGATTAAACCCAGTAGGGGTGGTGTGCGAAATTATCTCTGATGATGGGCAAACTGCTAAACTGCCTGAGTTAATTAAAATAGCAAATCAGCTTAGGATAAAAATTGTCTCAATTGCAGATTTAGTTAAACATTTAACCAAAAATCCTTTGCCTGTTAAAGAAAAAGCTACTTGTATTGTAAAAACAGCCACTGCAAAACTGCCTACAGAATATGGTCTATTTAAAATTATCATTTATAAATCCTTAAGCAACAACCGTGAGCATGCAGCTTTAACTTTGGGAAAACTTATTCAGCCGGCTATAGCCAGAATCCACTCTCAATGTTTGACAGGAGACACTTTTACTTCTTTAAGGTGCGACTGCGGTCCTCAACTTAGAAAAAGCATGGGGGAAATTTCTAGAAGAGGCCAAGGTATAATTTTGTATTTAAATCAAGAAGGCAGAGACATTGGATTAACTAATAAAATCAAAGCATACTCATTGCAAGACCAAGGTTTTGATACGGTAGAAGCAAATGAAGCATTGGGATTTCCCTCAGACCCTAGAAGTTATGAAATAGCAGCTGATATTTTAAAAGATTTGGGAATCACAGACATTTATCTTTTAACCAACAATCCAGACAAAAAGGATCAGTTATCAAAGTATGGCATCAATATCCGAAAAAGAGTAGCTTTGGAAATTAAACCGAATAAAATAGATTTAAATTATCTGAAAGCTAAAAAAAGAAAAATGCGTCATTTGTTAAAATATGTCTAAATTATTACAAGATGAATTATTTTTAAAACTTGCCTTAAATTTGGCAAAAAAAGGTTTAGGCTGGACTAACCCTAATCCAATGGTGGGAGCAGTTTTGGTAAAAAATGGTCAAATAATAGGAACTGGTTTTCATAAAAAAGCCGGCTTAGATCATGCGGAAATAGCAGCCATAAAATCAGCTAAAACCGATGTTAAAGATGCCACGCTTTATGTTAATTTGGAACCATGTAGCCATTTTGGTAAAACCCCACCTTGTGCTGATGAAATCATCAGAAACAAAATCAAAAAAGTTATTTGTTCAACATTAGATCCTAACCCTCAAGTTAGAAACCAAGGTGTAATTAAACTACGACAGGCTAGAATAGAAGTATCCATAGGTTTATTAAATAAGGAGGCCCGCCGTTTAAATGAAGCATTTTTTACTTTTCATGAAAGGAAACGGCCGTTTGTGGCTATTAAATTTGCCTCCAGCTTAGACGGCAAAATTGCCACACCTACAGGTAACTCAAAATGGATTACTAATGAGAAGGCAAGAACCTTTGCCCGTAAATTAAGAGGTCAATACCAATCAGTGTTGGTTGGTATAAATACCATTTTAAAAGATAATCCAAATTTAGGTGTGAAAACTAAAAGTAATAAAGACCCTCTAAGAATAATTTTGGATTCAAATTTAAAAATCCCTTTAAATAGTGATGTTTTAAGAGATCATAATGTGTTGATTGCTACAACCACAAAAGCAAATAAAAAAAGCGTGGAATCACTTGAACAAAAAGGCATCCCTCTTATTACCTTTAAAGAAAAACATATTCCAATCCGAAAACTACTTAGGATTCTTTGGCAAAAAGAAATAATTAGCATTTTAGTGGAAGGCGGCGGTAAAGTTTTGGGTAGTTTTTTAGATAACCGAAGTATTGATAAAATCTATGCTTTTTATGCACCAATCCTTTTGGGCGGGGAATCAGCTGTCAGCGCAATCGGCGGAAAAGGTGTCCAAACTATCACAGATGCCTGGCATTTAAAGAAAATCTTATACAAAAGATTTGATGATAATTTTCTAATTAGTGGTGACGTATGATATATCTCCTTTTTCCATTCATAAAGAAGTGTTTTTTAGGTATTTATCAAAAAAAGCTATTGAGCGCTCCATTGCAATATTAAAACTCTCTGTTAAATTATGATCATCACCTTCATAGGAATAGAGTTCAACAGGTTTGTTGACCTTTTGAAGCTCCTTATATAATTTATCTGAAAATATAAAGGGGACGTGAGAGTCATCTTTTGCATGATGTAGTTGGATAGGCCCGGAAATGTCTTTACTGTAAGAGTTGGCAGAAATTGAATTCCAAAACTGGGGATTTTGGGAAGGAAGGCCATATTGCTCTGTTAAACCCTGTCTCCATCCCCCTGATCCGCTAGGAAATATACCAGGTGGCGGACTTCTTCTTCTCCAAGAACTTAATAAATCAGGATAGGCGGCAACCACCCCTGCCCAAATCACACCTGCCTTAATATCCTTGGTTATTACCATGGTTTTTAGGGTTATAAATCCACCCATTGAATGTCCCCACATACCAATTCTTTGGGGATCTGCCTCTTGATACTTTTTCAAAGAAGCTAAAGCATTTAAAACATCAATGATATAAGCATTAGAGCCATACCCTCCAACTGCTGTCCCTTCAGAATTACCATGCCCCCGATAATCAGACTTAAAAACAATATAGCCTACCCTAGCAAAAGCATCAACATAAGCAACGTAGCGCTCAGTTGTCCGATAATCCTGGGGAGGAATATAACCATGGTTGAAAATAATTACAGGCCAGCCCTTTTTAGGTTTTTCTCCCTGAGGAACAGTTAAAAAAGCATAAATTTTCAACCCGTCAGATTTATAAGAGACAATATATTGGCTGTAATTATCACCCGAAGGAAGAGTTTGTTCAAAGACAATATCGCTTCCCGGGAAATCTTGCCTTCGCATATATTCGATTGATAAAGGACTAAACTTCTTTTCTAAGCCACCTTGATTTTCCGGCAAATCTTTTAGAGTTGGACCGCTTTTTGTCAGTGTTACGGCAACAACCCCAAAAATAATGATAAAGATAAAGATCCCAAACTTAAATGGAATTTTCATAAGACAAATATACTTATTTTGGATGAGGAAATTACTTAAGGTCTTGCCAAAGACCAATTACATTTCCTTCTGTATCAGCAACCCTAGCATAAAGCCCCATATCTCCCACCTGCATTTTAGGCATAGCAACTTTGCCGCCAGC
>JACQIX010000007.1 GCA_016198275.1 Candidatus Daviesbacteria bacterium
AGATACTGCTTAACCAGAAACTTACTGATTATTTAATCTGGTACAACACCATCAGGCCTCACAAATCCTTAGATCTTAAAAGTCCTTTGCAATATTTAATACAGAAAGGAGGGATGTCGCAAATGTCCTTGACTTCTACATAGGGTAAATTTTTTGCTAGTATTATGTTATAATTTTAGCTTAACTCAAAGATGAATGCTGCAATATCGGCAATCCAGATAATTTTGGGAATTTTGCTAGTTTTGGTAATAATTATCCAGCAAAAAGGTTCAGGTTTAGGCTCGGCTTTTGGGGGAGACCTGGGGTTTTACAGAACCAAAAGGGGAGCAGAGAAACTGCTTTTTTACGCCACTATTGTATTATCTGTTGCTTTTATCCTTTCTTCCGTAATTGGTTTGATATTTTAATTTCTTTATGAAACCTAGATTTCTGAAGTTAGTTGTTTTAGTTATCTGGCACTATTTGAAAAGAAATGTTATCTGGTTTGGTTTGGGGATGATTATTTTGGGAATTATAATTATTTTTCAATCCAGATTTAATTTTTTTTATTCTCCTAATGCCTTAAGAATCGGGCTGATTGGTACTTTTCAGGAGCATGATTTGCCTGATGAAGTAACGGGACTTATTTCCGAGGGTTTAGTCGAAGCCGATGAAACTGGTATGATTAAACCTGTCTTAATCTCAGGGTGGGAAGTTAATAGTGACGCCACAGAGTTTAAATTTAAACTAAAAGATAATATCAAATGGGCAGATAGTAGCCCGGTAAAATCTGCTGATTTGGAATTTGCTATTCCTAATGTCAGCGTTTCCTACCCTGATGACAAGACAATTCAGTTCAAGCTAAAGGAAGCATACTCGCCTTTCCCTTCCCTTTTAACCAAAACCTTGATTAAAAAAAGCACCAGTTTAGGAACCGGTCCATACCGGATTAAAAGTGTAGAAAAAAGCAGAATTTTTATCACCAAGATTACTCTGGAGCCTATTCCTTCTTGGAACGATAAACTGCCTAATATAGACGTGCGTTTTTATCCCAGCGAAAAGATTGCCCAAACAGGTTTTGATTTAGGTGAAGTTGAAGTGTTGGGGGGAGTTAGCAATACAAAATTTGATTCTAATCTGATTGGCACCAGGCAAAAAATAGATTACTCGAAAATTATCACCATACTTTATCATGCTAATGATTCTTTGGTGGGAGGCAAAAATAGATCTTTGCGTCAGGCATTATCTTTTATAACTTTGCCAATCCGGAGTGAAGAAATAGCGGATAATCCTTACCCTAAAACATCATGGGCTTATGATAAATCAGCCAAAAAATACCTCGGAAATAAAAAAGAAGCAGAGTCTGCATTAGAACGGGCTAAAACACAAATGGGTGATAATCAACTTAAAGCTGAAATTATTTTAACTGCCACCCCGAATTTGGCTGAGGTAGGAAAAAAGGTGGTGCAAGGATGGAAAAGTTTGGGATTTGATGCAAAATTGCGGGTGGAATCGGGAATTCCGCAAAATTTTCAGGCACTTTTAATTACCCAAAGTATTCCCACTGATCCGGATCAGTATTTTCTTTGGCATGCCACTCAAACTAAAACCAATTTATCAAGATTTGACTCAAAAAGAGTTGATAAGGATTTGGAGGATGGTAGAAAAATTATTAATCAAGATGAGCGTCAAGAAAAATACTTTGATTTCCAAAAAACTTTACTGGAGGAAGCCCCGGCTACTTTTTTATATTTTCCCAAATACAACCTGGTTTATTTAAAAAAGAAGGAAAAGCAGTTTAACCAAATCCTAAGTTTGTGGAAGTTTTAAATCTTTTAAGTCTCTTTAGGCATCTTAAGTTAATATCTTGCATGGAGAATTAAATGTTGAACTGGTAAAATATACCCAAGGCCCCATAGCTCAATGGTAGAGCAGTACCCTCTTAAGGTATTTGTTGCAGGTTCGAGTCCTGCTGGGGTCACCAGGTAGTTATAAATGAGGGTTATGCCCTTAAATTTTAATTCTATATCTTTTAATATACTTTTTGCCTGTTTTGGTAGTGTATGAAACATCCAATTTAGCATCATGAATCCCTGTATGATACCTGCAGACATTTTTGGAACAGGTTCCAAAAAGCAGTTCTACAGAAGTGTTGGATGTTTTTGAATTTAGAGTTCCCATTGCTCCTTCGTCCTGACTGGCGGTTTTGTAAGTTAAAAGGTAGGAAACGGAACTGGCATTTTGCAGATTGCTATAGTAGACATTTAAAGCTTTCTTGTCACCTCTTAATCTGGGTGAGACAGTAACTGCGTTCGGGGTTAAATTCCTGATGTTCGTTTTTGATCCACTTTTAGCTTGTGGTAATACTTTAGCCTCCACCTTTTCTATAGTCAAAAACAAAAAGGGGATTAAAAATAAAACAGTTATAAATTTAACCATTATTCTTTAGGATAACATAACTTAAATCCGGCGTCAAAATTCATGTTATATACCACTTGCAAATGAATTTGCTACGGGTATAACCATTCGTAAGCTCATTTTGAGATAAAATGTTTGCAAAATGAGCAACGATTGGTATACTTGGGGGTATGAATAAAAAAACAATCCTGCTTTTACTGCTGACATTGGTAGCAATTGTTTTCGTAGGAAAAATGCTGCTTTTTTCTACGGTTAAAAAAAATCCCCTCTCTCCTTTTGCAGACGCTGCAAACAAAACTCAAATTTTACCTTCAAAAACCATGAAATTATATACAGACCCTGCAGGTTTCACCTTTAATTACCCTGATGACTTGTCTTTGGCAAAAAATGAAATTTTAGACCCTAATTTTTACACAGACATTCAATTAACCTCAAAGGAAATTGAAGGAAGTTTATTTTTAAAAATCAGTGATACTAAATTTGCAAACCTGGATGAGTGGTTAAAATCAAAACAAATAGCTGCCTCCTCCGTCACAGAAACAAAATTAGGTAATCTTTTGGCCCGTCAATTCCAGCTTCAGGATAAAATAATGGTGGCAACTTTGGATCAGGGTGTGCTTTTTACTTTAGAAATCCCGGAAAACGAATATTGGATGAGTGTTTTTGAAAAAGTAGCTGCTGATTTTTCCTTTTCCCAGCCTGAACAGGATATTGAAAATTCTTCAACCGGAGAGGTAATCTTTGAGGGTGAAGAGATAGTGGAATAATATTGTGCCCCTGGAAGGAATTGCACCCTCGACCCTTTCGTCCGAAGCGAAATGCTCTGTCTGCTGAGCTACAGGGGCAGATTGGTATATTTTACCAGAAATCACTCCATTAAAAGTTGCAAACCTCCAAAAAGAGCAGAGTCATCTCCGAGTTTTCCCAAGACAACTTTGGGTGGAGTGGGGAATATTGTTAAAACTTTCCTAAGATAAGATTTAACAGCATCTATGGGAATGCTCTGCATGACTGCTCCGCCTAAGACAATTACCTCAGGGGACCAAAAAACAACCACATTATTTAACCCAATTGCCAAGTATTTGGCCACTTCCTCCCAAATTTTGGGGTCTTTAATTTCCTCCCCCTTTTTGCCATAAGTTTTCATTAAACCAGAACCAGACACATAAGCTTCCAAATGACCAAAACCTCCACAATCACAAGGATGGCCATTCATAACGATGATTTGATGCCCGGCTTCAAACCCCAGGGCATTTTGGTCAATTTTTCCATCAATGATCCTGGTTGTGGCTACTCCAGTACCAATGACTAAATTGGCCACAATTTTATATCCCTGGCCAGCCCCAAAAGCAACCTCACCCAATCCTTCCAAGTCAGCCTCATGTTCTAAATAAACCGGCTGATTAAATATTTTTTCCAAACTAGGTTTAATGGGTTTATTGACCCAGCCCGGTATATGAGGGCTGGCTATTAAAGTAGTTTTTTCTTTATCTAAGGGTCCAGCTACTCCCACTACCACTCCTTTAATTTCTTCCCCTCCTGAAAGCTGGTCAGCAACCTGTTTCAAACCTTTCATACCCTGATCAAAATCTTCAGGTGTAAAAATCTTTTTTATGGACTTTAGTGATTTTCCCTCCTCCGAGATGGCTACTCTGGTATTAGTTCCGCCAATGTCAAAAACTAAGTACATGATATAATCTTACCATATGCGCATTGGGTATATTGGTTTGGGGAGAATGGGCAGGAATATGGTATTGCGCCTTTTAGAACAAGGAGTTGAAGTAGTAGTTTGGAATAGATCCCCAAATCCAGTGAAAGAAGTGGTTCAAAAAGGAGCTATTGGAGCAGAAAATTTAGAAGATCTTGTTTCGTTATTACGAAGAGCCCATGATGAGGTAGTAATCTGGATAATGCTTCCGGCAGGAGATGTAACTGATCAGTATATTGATAAACTTTTGCCTTTTTTATCAGCGGGAGATTTAATTATCGATGGAGGAAATTCTTTTTATCAAGATACTCTGAAAAGGGCGGAAAAATTATCAGAAAAGAGTATCCATTTTATAGACATTGGAGTTTCCGGCGGGCCTCGTGGAGCAAAAGAGGGTGCCTGCCTGATGATTGGCGGGTCCAAAGAGAATTTCAAAAGAATTGAGCCAATTGCCAAAGCCGCGGCAGCCCCTAATGCTTATGCGCATTTGGGGAAAGTTGGAGCCGGCCACTTTGCCAAAATGGTTCACAATGCCATAGAAAATGGGATGATGGAATCAATTGGAGAAGGATTGTCAATCTTGAAAAGCTCCCCTTTTAAATATGACTTCAGCAGCTTACTAGACCTTTATAATCATGGGTCAGTTATAGAGTCCAGGCTAATTGGCTGGGCCAAGGCAGCTTTTGATGAGGATGCAGAACTTTCTGATACGTCATCTATTATTGGTTCCGGAGGCGCTGGAAAAGAAAGAGTCAAAGCTGAAGGAGATTGGGCAATCGAGTTGGCAAAAAAGATTGGAATTGATGCTCCGGCAATAGAACATTCTATGAGAGTACGATCTGAATCAGCCCAAGTGGCAGAAAACTCACCAAATGGATTTAGAAATAAAGTCATCTCTGCCCTCCGCGGCCAATTTGGCCAGCATGATGTCAAAATCCTACCCCGGAGGTAGAAGTGATCGTAATTTCAGAATTTAATAATTTTGTCCTTATCTAAAAGGAAATTTCCCAATTATTTTCCAGTCTTTTACTAATCCTGCCTTTTGTACAAATACGTTATTTATTTCAAAAGTACTATTTTGATTCCTTCCAATACTTTTTATTATTTTTTCTTTTTTAAGGTTTGGATAATTTCCATAGAGCAGGCTTAGATGTGCCATATAGGGAGGTATTTCCATATTAAAAATTTGCTTTGTCCGATCATGTAAATTCTGTAATTGTGGGCTAATTACTGCTTGTACAAAAAGTGCTCTAAAATGATAATCTTCATAACCTATCTCACCCAGATTAATTTGAAGTGGCTTTTGACCTGAAATCAACTCTTCTGTTCTCTTTTTTACCTCATGCTCTGGTAATTCAATATCTCCAAGTAATGTAATATGGGGTTCAAATACAGGGCCATTGTACTCTTTTGCTAATTTCTTAATAAGTCCGGCGTATTTTTTATATATATCTCCCTTTGGCATTAACCAAAGTGCATATCCTTTTGAATAAAAATCCATATTTTATATCCTGCAAAAGTCCATTGAGGGTTCCAGCCAAACTCTTCCGTCTGCTTTTAATAAATCATCCGCTTCCTTAGGTCCCCATGAGCCTGGTTTATAGATATGGGGATGTCCTTTTTTAACAACCAGCGGGTCAATGAAAGCCCACTGGGCTTCCACCTCCTCTGCTGAATTGAAAAAAGTCTGGTCACCCCTAATAGTATCTGTTATTAGCCTTTCATACGGATCAGGGATGTAATGACTATGAGGATCTAACTTGTAACAAAATTGCATATATTCGGAATCCAACTTAGCTTGATGTCCTGGTCCCTTGGTAGCAATTTTTAAAACTATACCCTCATTTGGGGTTATCCTATAGATTAAAATATTTGCCTCAGTCCCCCCTGTAATATGTTTAAATAACCTGTTTTGGGGATTCTTAAAAACCAGACTAATTTCAGTTACAGTTTGTTTTAATTTTTTTCCGGCTCTGATATAAACCGGCACTCCTTTAAAGCGGTCATTTTCCAGATAAGTTTTTAAAGCATAAAAGGTCTCAGTTTGTGATTTGGGGCTAACATTATCTTCTTTGGTGTATCCTTCATATTGACCAAATACAACTTTTTGGGGTAAGGGTTTTAAGTTTTGCAAAATTTTCAATCTTTGGGCAGTAATAGCTTCGTTGCTAAATTCAGATGGAGCATTCATGGTACTGAAGGCCAACATCTGTAGTTGGTGGTTTTGCCCGACATCTTTTAAAGCTCCCACCATATCATAATATCCTCCCCTTGCTCCAATTCCAAAATCTTCGGTAGCACTAATTTGGATATGGTCAATGTAATCCCGGTTAATTAAAGGTTCGAAAATATCATTGGAAAACCTAAAAGTCAAAATATTTTGGATTGTCTCTTTACCTAAATAATGATCCAGTCTATAAATTTGATCTTCAGAAAAATACCCGAGGAGCAACTTGTTTAAAGATTGAGCAGACTTTAAATCATTACCGATAGGTTTTTCAATCATTAACCTAACATAGCCATTTTTCTGTCTGTTCATGCCCATTTTTTGCAGGTTTTCAAAAACATGAGAGTACAAATCAGGATAAGTAGCCAGATAATAAATCCTGTTACTGCAATTTATACCTTTTTTGGTAAGGGTATCTAAAAATTTATTGAGCCTTTTATAAAATTGAGGATCATCTAAGTGTCCGTCAATATAATGCAATCTGTTGGCCATATCATTGAAAATATTTTGTTTAATGGGGTGCCTGTGATGAATATTTTCCATATGCAAAACATCATAAAGGTATTTTTTAAAATCTTTTTTATTCATCACTTTTCTGGCAATGCCCACAATAGACATTTTAGGAGGAAGGAGGCCTTTTTCCGCCATATCATAAAGGGCCTGGAGCAGATATTTTTGAACTAAGTTTCCTGTTATCCCGAAAATAATTAAGGCAAATGAGTCCATAAACCCCTAAAACATACCACTTTTTGTTTCCATTGTCACATGCTAATATTAAGATAATGATTGATTTGGATAATCCTGGAGAGCTAAAGAGACTCGATCCTAAAGATGTGATTGGGTCTACAGGGATGTTTGTATCACAATGCAGGCAAATTTGGGAATTGGCTCAAGATTTAGAATTTCCTGAGGATTATAAAGCATGCCAGAATATTGTGGTTTGTGGAATGGGGGGATCTGCATATGGGGGATATGTGGCCTCAAGCCTTTTTAAAGATCAACTCAAAATCCCGTTAGTTTCCATCAATGATTACCATTTACCGGCATTTGTCAACGGGAAAACTTTGGCAATTCTATCCAGTTACTCAGGAGGAACAGAAGAGGTTTTATCCTGTAAGGCAGAGGCTTCAGGTAATGGACTCAAGGTTACAGGAATAACCAGCGGGGGTAAGTTAGGGGATTTTTTTAAATCCGTTGGCGTACCTTCTTTAGTATTTGATCCGCGATTTAACCCGTCCGGACAGCCCAGGCTTGGAACTGGATATGTGGTTTTAGGAACTATCGCTCTTTTAAAAAAACTTAAGTTTTTGGCTTTGTCCGATGAAGAAGTTAATAAAGCATTAGACGAACTTGAAGCGGATTTGGAAAATATCAAGCAGAAAGCAAAGAATATGTCGAAAAAAATATTTGGAGCTATTCCTATTATAGTTTCAGCGGAATTTTTAGCAGGCAATGCTCATATTTTAAGAAATCAGTTTAACGAGACAGCCAAAAGTTTTTCTGCTTTTTCTCATCTACCTGAATTAAACCATCATCTAATGGAAGGGTTAACCAATCCTACAGGCAAGAAGTTGTTTGTACTTTTTATAGATTCGGATCTTTATTCTGATAAGTTAAAAAAAAGAGTAAAGCTAACACAAGATGTAGTGGGTAAAAATAATATTTCTTTTGATAAGTATAAACCCTCGGGCGTAGGCAAACTATCTCAAATATTGAATGTTTTATCTTTTGGAGGATATTTGAGCCTTTATACTGCCTTTTTATATGGTCAGGATCCATCAGTTATTCCCTGGGTGGATTATTTCAAAAAACAGCTGGAAGTCGGAAATTAAAATTATTCATACCTTAAGGCAGTAATTGGATCCAACTTTGCAGCCCTGATGGCCGGTGCAACCCCAAATACCACTCCTACCAGCATGGAAAATCCAAAAGAGAGGGCAATTGACCAAAGGGGAACAGCGGTTGTAAAAAATCTGCCGATAACAAAAGCTATTCCAATTCCTAAAATAATGCCAATAAGCCCTCCTAAACTTGATAAAGTTACCGCTTCAATTAAAAACTGGTTTCTGATATCTTTGGGTTTGGCTCCTAGAGCTTTTCTGAGGCCAATTTCCCTTGTCCGTTCTGTGACTGAAACCAGCATAATGTTCATAATCCCGATTCCTCCGACAATTAAAGAAATAGCCGCAATCCCGCCCAAAGCTAAAGTTAAAACTGAGGTAATTTGGGAGATAGTGGATAAGGTTTGCTGTTGAGTTTGTACGGTAAACTCATCATCGGATAACCTTTTTTTCAGAAGTTGTATAGCCTTTTTTTGAACCTCCACAACTGTTTCGGAATCTTTGGCGGAAATGTAAATGGTGTTAAGGCGGTCTATGCCAAATTGCTTTTGGGCAGTTGAAAACGGGATGTAGATGGAATTGTCAAAATCAATCCCAAATACAGAGCCCCTTGATTCAATAACGCCGATCACCGTATATTTTAATCCTGCCACATCTATTTGTTTTCCCAAAGCCTCCGTATCTACAAACAAGTTTGTTTTTACTGTAGGACCAATCACCGCCACTTTTTTGGTAGATTCCTGCTCCGACTCCCTAAAAAATCTGCCGCCAGTAATTTTTATGGAAATTACCTTGGGGTAGTTGGCTTCAACTCCGAAAATAGCCACTCCCCGGTCAATTTTACTGCCGTTTTTTAATGTGGCATTCCTCTGAATGGCAGCAGAAACTTCCGCTTCCGCAGATAATTTAGTTTTTAAGTTGACAGCATCCTGATAAATTAACCTATTGGCCTGCACTCCTCCGGGGGAACGGGCTCCGCCGATTCTGCCCGGAATGACAAAGAGCAAATTAGCCCCCAGACCCTGGATTTGCTTGGTAATATAAGTTTGTAGTCCTGTTACCAGAGATATTAGTAAAATAACGGACATTACCCCAATTACAATCCCCAAAATGGTTAAAAAAGACCTTAGCTTGTTTGCCAAAATTGCTGTTAAAGCTAAACTCGCTGTTTGGGCAATATCCATGGTTAACCTGTAATCTCCCCATCTTTTATCCTAATTCTTCTTTTGGCATGTTGGGCAATATTTTCCTCATGGGTGATCATAATGATGGTTTTTCCTTCTGAATGTAAGTTATTAAAAATTTTCATAATTTCCATACCGCTTTTAGTATCCAGGTTTCCGGTTGGCTCATCTGCCAAAATTATCTGAGGATTGTTTATCAGGCTACGGGCAATTGCCACCCTTTGTTGTTGACCACCTGAGAGTTGGTTTGGGTTAGAATTTAATTTTTCCCCCAAATCAACCTGCTCCAAAATTTCCCTGGCCCTGTTTGCCCTTTCTAACTTTGGCACTCCCGCATAAATCAGGGGTAGAGCAACTTGCTCCAAAGCAGCAGTCCTGGGCAGCAGATTAAAAGATTGAAAAATAAAACCAATTTTTTTATTTCTTAAAGCAGCCAAATTATCTTGGGAGAGATGACTGGTATCTTGCATATCCAAAATGTAACTGCCGGAGGTGGGATGGTCCAATAAACCGATGATATTCATCATGGTAGATTTACCGGAACCTGAAGCACCGATTATTGCCAAAAAATCACCAATTTTAACCTCCAGATTGATATTTTTTAGAGCCTGAAAAGAAACTTCACCTGTTTGGTATATCTTGTTAACATTTTTGAGGCTAACTATGTTCATCTGCGGATTCTAAATATAATACTTTGCAAGAGGCTCCTTTGTTGATTTACCCTTATTCCTGAGGCCGGTGGATTAAGCAGCACATTCTCATCAACTTTGAGGCCTTTTTTAACCTCCACATTAGTATCTGATTTAATTCCCGTTTCCACTTTTTCAACTTTTAAACCTTGGGCAGTTTGAACAAAAACCGTGTTATCATCCCTTACTGCCTCGGAAGGCAAAATCAGCACATTTTTGGCTTCAGATAAAATAATTGATGCTTGACCTGATAAACCTTTTATAGGGTTAATGGACGGGTTGCTTAGATTAATTCTAGTAGTAATTACTGTTGCCCCGGAAGATGTTGTTTTGGTTTGAGGGATAATTTCCGAAACAGTGCCGGCAAAATTTTTGTCAGGATATGCGTCTAAAGAAACTTGGGCGCTTTGACCTTGGGAGATTTTACTAATATCGGTTTCGTCAATATCGGTATCAAAGAAAATTTCGGAAAAGTCAACAATTTGGGCTATGGTGTCTGAACTGGAAACATTTTGCCCTGAAACCGAAACTGCCTGGGTGACTACTCCGCTGATTGGCGAGACTAAAACAGCATCCCCGAAAGCTCGGCGGGCTTCTTTTACCCCATCAAAAGCAGAATCCCTGGCAGCCTGGGCAGTAGTTCTGTTAGCTTTTTGAGTAAAAGTTTCATCTTTATCATGATCCTTAACATCATCCTCAATTTTTTGAGCGGTTGCCTGCTTATCTTTTAAAGTATTTTCAGCTTGAGACAATTTAATAGACAGGTCCCGGGTATCCAATCCGGCTATCGCCTGGCCAGCTGATACTTTCTCACCCTCACTAACATTGACATAAGCTAATTTACCGCTGCTCCTAAACTTTAAGTTAACCTCATTTTTGCCGGTTAATATGCCTGATGATGAGACAGTTGATTTAATGTCTCCTTTTTTAACCTGGGTAAATTGTAAAGAAGGAGTTTTTTTTTGGAAGATAGAGTTATACCCGATAAAGGATAAAACAACGATAATTATTAGTAGAAGAATTACCTTCCTGGAATTAAAGATTTTCATAAGAGGAGCTATTAATTATTCGGCAAATATTTACCACAGTCTGAGACAATTTGCCAGGTTCGTTTTGGATAATATAATCATATTTGCTCTCATACTTCTCCCAAAATTTTTGGTCATCCAGCATCCTTTTTTTTATCCCTTCTGAATCTAATCCACGGGACTGTAGCCTCTCCAAAATAATCCCTTTGTCTGTAGTGATATATATTACCACAACCTGGTAACCGGTTAAAAATTGCTTTGCTTTACCGGCCCAAGAAGGATCTGTTTTCCAAATCAGATCTTTTTTTGGGTCAATCCGGGATTTTTCCGTGCCATAAAAATTGCCTCCGTATTCCACATATTCTAAAAAATCTCCCTTCTTTATTTTTTGCTTAAACTTTTTCTTGGAGATAAAATTATAATGGATGCCGTTTTTTTCACCTGGTCTGGGAATTCTGGATGTAGTTGTTAAAACTTTTCCTAAATTAGGATATTTTTCCAATATTTTTGAAATTAACGTATCCTTGCCTGAGGCTGTTTTGCCGGTGATAATGAATAACACTAGCTAATTATTATTGATGGCGGTTAATCTTTCAATAGAGACTTTGTAAATTATCTTCCTGTGTTCCTTGGGTAAAGTTAAACCTTGTATGATCCCACCCAAAAGTATTCCTTTGGTCACCATCAAGTCTAAAAATCCTATGGATATAAAAAAGGACAGTGCAAGTAGAATAGAAAAATTCAGCCAATGGTGAAAATGTATCCATCTGCCAAAAATATTAATCCTTAAAACAGGGAATACCTGTACCCTTTTAACCTTAACATTAGGCATTTTTCTTCTAATCCGTGAATTAGGGTGGGTTGTGGCCCGAAAAGTCAAATAACCCAGCATAGTAGCAGGCACAATTGATAAATATTCCATCTTAAACTAATATCATTGTAACTAACCCCCCGGAAAAAATCAAATCTGGTATAATATATGAGTGACTATCCAGGATCTTTTAAACACTTTTCTAATAATTGCTATTTTAAGCATTACCATCTGTATTGTTTTTATAACCTATTATTTTGTCCAGACATTAAGGTCCATACAAACACTTACCCAAAACCTGGAGAATACCACTCAAAACCTTAAGGATAAACTGCAACTGCGGGTTCTAGCAGCAATACCGGCCCTTTTAATAGCCGTAATAAGTAAAGTATTTAAAAAAAGGGGGTGATTTTATGGCTGAAGAAAAAAAGGGAGCAAATCCATTAGCCACAGGCATAGCAGGAGCAGTAATTGGGGCAGCCGCCGCTGCAGCTGCAATTGTTTTATCCGATGAGAAAAACAGGAAAAAAGCGGAAAAAGTATTAAATGATCTGCAACAGGAGGGGGATAAAGTCTTAAAAGAAGTGACCAGAATTGCCATGGAATTAAAAGATAAAGGCCTGAAAGCTCTGCCAAAAGCTCAAAAGATCTTGAAAAAATCTCCTAAGAAAGAATAAATTCTTATTCATTTTTTCTTTTGCGGAAATAACCAACCCCGAAATACAGGGTTCAAAAAATAGAAAGATATATCAATAAATTGATTATCAAGATGAAATCAAGTCTATCGGAAAACAGCGGGAAGACTGCTGAAGATGCCTTAATGTATAGTACGTTGTTTCAAAACTACGCTGTGAAGAAATTAAGCTAAGTTTTGAGGTGGATTTGCTTTAAGATGAGAGAAGTGTTAAACTATTTATTGTTGATTTAGAATATTAAGCTACAGATTATTATTTCCTCACCGAAGGATTTCTTTTTCAATTTATGTATAACAATTTTAGATACAAAAAAAGGATGTCAATCCGTCATGGCAATAGATTTCCTTCAAACAACAGACATGGCGGTAATCAAAGAAGAAGTCAGCTGGAAGGCGTAAACATAAATATGTTTATCAAAAAAGCTGCACCTGTAATAAATCATGCCAATACTTCCAATACTACTTTTGATGATTTTGATATCACACCAAATTTGAAAATAAATATTAAAAATCATGGATACACTAGTACAACCCCAATTCAATCCCAGGCTATAAAACCAATTTTAGAAGGACGGGATGTTATTGGCTTAGCTTCCACAGGCACTGGTAAAACAGCTGCATTTTTAATTCCATTAATAAACAAACTATTCCTGAATAGTTACCAAAAAGCATTAATTATTGTCCCAACCAGAGAACTGGCTTTTCAAATTAATGAAGAATTTAGGCATTTTGCATATGGAATGCATCTTTATTCTGCTTTACTTATCGGCGGGGCAAATATGCGAAGGCAAGCCCGGGATCTTAAGAGGAATCCTCAGATAGTAATTGCTACACCGGGCAGGCTAAAAGACTTAATTGAGAGAAGAAGCGTATACCTAAAAGATTATGCGAATATTGTTTTAGATGAGGTGGATTTAATGGTAGACATAGGATTTATTCAGGATGTTAAATATTTCGTCTCACAAATGCCTAAAATACGCCAATCACTTTTTTTCTCAGCCACAATCCCTCCCAAAGTACGCGGTATTTTAGAAGCCTTCGTAACAAACCCTGTGACAATATCCGTCAAACTTCAGGACACTTCTGAAAACGTGAATCAGGATGTTATTAAAGTCTCCGGTTCCGGAGGAAAGATTGATGCTCTTCATGATCTTTTAATCAGTGACGGTTTCGACAAAGTTTTAGTTTTCGGCCGGACCAAACATAGTATAGATAAGTTACTAAGGGAGCTTGAATTTAGAGGTTTTAAAGCAGGCGCAATCCACGGGAATAAATCACAGGGACAACGCCAAAGAATACTGCAAAGTTTCAAAGCTTCGGAGATTCAAATACTTTTGGCAACAGATTTGGCATCCAGGGGCCTGGACATAGACAATGTTACTCATGTGATCAATTATGATCTTCCTAACTCTTATGATGATTATATCCATAGGATCGGTAGAACAGGCAGAGCTGGAAAAACAGGCTTTGCGCTAACATTTGTCAACTAATATTTTAAATGTGTTATACTGTAATTGTGCAACCCCCCTTTTATGCAAGCGGATTCCTTTACAGTTTAAAGACACACCAAATTCTCCTGCTTCAATCCTCAAAGAAAGATGACTCAAAACCTTTATGGTCTACATTGGGAGGAGAAAGCAAAGTAGGGGAAGAAGCCCAAATAACCTTTCAACGGATAGTAAGTAAATTACTGAATATAAATTTAAAGTCAAAAGATATCCACCCTATTTATGATTATTTTCACAACACCAGGAATAAACCTAATTTTGTATTTTATGCGGAAGTGGGAAGTACAAAGAAATTTAATGACTTAAAGATGAGCCTTTCCTGGTTTACTTTCAGAGAAACTGTGAAACTTCCGTTTACTTCTCAGACTAAACAAGATATTGTGGTTGGTGAACGTGTAATTAACGCCAAGTGGCGGGATAATAATGAAGCTAAGCAAACCTTGTAATTCTCCCTAACCCTTACTCGTATCGTATAATATCCGCTATGTTAGTAGATGAAGCAGAAATTATTATAAAAGGAGGCCATGGGGGACCTGGACGTGTTTCCTTCAGAGGCAAAAAAGGCGGAGGGCCTGATGGAGGGAATGGAGGTTATGGTGGGGATGTTTTAGTGAGGGTTACATCTGATATATATGCCTTAAAGCAGTTTCTTTCCAAAAAGGTAAGTAAGGCTGAAGATGGTGAAAAAGGAGGAACTGGAATAAGATCAGGAGCAAATGGAAAAGATCTAATTTTAACAATGCCTGTCGGAACCCTTTTAACAGATACCACGGGTAGCAAGATTGAATTAACCAAAGAAGGTCAAGAAATACTGCTTGCAAAAGGGGGTTTAGGAGGAAGGGGAAATGAATCCTTTAAATCTCCCAGCAATACCACCCCAAGGTATGCTCAAAAAGGACTTCCAGGGCAAGAAAAACGCTTATTGCTAAAACTTAAATTAATTGCAGACTTTGGTTTAATTGGGCTTCCGAATGCAGGCAAAAGCTCCCTTTTAAATGAACTGACAAATGCTAATGCTAAAATTGGTGCATACCCTTTTACCACCCTGGAACCAAACCTGGGAGTTTTAAACGGTAAGGTTATAGCTGACATACCTGGTTTAATAGAAGGGGCCTGGGAGGGGAAAGGCTTAGGGCATAAATTTTTACAGCATATAGAAAAAGTAAAGCTTTTACTTCACTGTATATCCTCAGAGTCGGATGACCCAGCCCGGGATTATAAAATTATCAGGGAAGAGCTTAAAAAATTTAATCCTGAGCTTTTAAATAAAAAGGAGATTATTTTGCTTACAAAATCAGATCTTTTAGAAACTAAGTTTAAAAAAATAGGCAGGAAAGTAGTTATCCCTATATCAATTCACAATTGGGATAGTATACAAGCTCTTATCAAAATCCTATCAGGGGATTAGGGGTGATTGGTTTTCCTAAATGTAATAGCATCTAGAGTTACGGCGAGTCCGACTCCAACTCCATAAGCAATAAAATCGGAGGAATCATACGTTCCCTCATAAAAACCTACCTTTTGAAGCAATTCACAAAATGAGGCAGCTCCGAAAACAGTTGCAGCAGCTCCTACACTTTCTACCCAATTAAATCTATCCTTGTGGATATTGTTTAACCATGATGCTCTTAGGACAAAATATGATTGTACGGGAAATAGGATATCGTGGCCATAGCTTATTAAAAATTCATTTCCAGCTTGATTAGGTAAAGAGATAGCTCTTGAAGCTCCATCTACTACCAATGCAGTAGCAGCGTATGCTGCACATGTTAGAGATTGTCTACTTTCGGGTGAAAACATAGGGGGAAATTATAGCAGGCAACAGGTTGAATATCAAACCCATGGATTCTCATGTTTACTTTTTATTAACTCTGCTATTACAGCCCTGTTTTTGCTGGTTTATAACCAGTTCGCCTAAATGTTTGCCATTGATCCCTAGTCGTAACTGTCCATGTTACCCCATTAGATAGTAAATCTATACACAAACAGTGAAGGTAGTTTTGAGGATAAATTATACAAATTTAGGGAATATATTACCCAGCATATCTTTAAAACTAACTCCCTTAAGGGATATACCTAGTTTCTATGTAGGAGAGATGTATATCATATCTATTAACATCATAGATAAATTAATTCTTACGATATACTACTTTATGGACTACACTTTCTAGTAAAGATTTTAATGAAGCACCTACACCTTTTCTAGATTGCCCTGTGTCGCCCGTTTGACCTACAACTCTGATTATTATATCAAGCTGAGCATCTGGATCAATTGCATTTATATTTTTCCCATTAAAACTATATTGAACACTTCCGTCAGGTAAAGTATTAACTGTAACGGCTTCCCTAATCAATTGAAGTGCTCCAGGGTGACTTGTCTCAATTGGAACAAAGAACCCTCTAGATTCAAGCACAACTTTGCCATCAGGATATAATTGTATATTTGGTGCTGGTTTTCCACGAAATCTATATTTAGAATTATCATAGTCGGCTATACCTATTTCACCTAAATCTTCATCCCCTGGCCTATAATTTATGGCGTTTATTCCAAGATTAGAAGATGTATTGAAAGTCGTAATAGGAACACGGGCATGAATTACACTAGATTCACCTGTAATATCACCTCCAATAAACACTTTTTGAAGATCTAGACCCGTAAGATCTGCAAAGGAGACCTTAAGAATACCTTCGAAGTTAAAATATCCATATTCCATCCACCATGAGGTTTGTTTGTCATATATAACAACTCTATTCCCCAGGGCCATTCCACGAAGATAATTAGCTAAATATCGTTCATCTTCATAAGCTAAGCGCACTCCACTTTGTGAACAATCCTCAAGATCAGCATCAAAATGAAGTCTTTCCATAAGAGTTTTGACGCATGCAACTCTTGTTTCATGTACTAAACTAATCTTCTTTGCCTCAACACTTAAGCCTTCCAGCGTTACTGGTCGAATTTCACCAGATCCATCAGGACGGTATACTCCAAACCTATTAATTGCAGGGGACAGGAATTCTCCTCCTTCGTCAGAATAGAACTTCGGGATACGCCCACTTACTAACACTCCCCATTCTCTAAAATTTCCACCCCAACCGCTACCAGCAAAGCGGAAGTATTCACTTGTTACCTCAACTGGTAACCCTTCACCATGGAAACGACCCGCAATAATTTGGCTAGGGGCACCTACATTAATACCAGCATTAAGCAATAATGTTTCCGCTATTTTAAATAAAAATCCCGCTCGACTCTGGTCTTCTCTAGTATATTGCATGGCTATAAGATCACCAGGCTTTAATAAAGTGGTATTTATTACCTGCTCACCACGGGTTTTTTCTCTGTCCATTACTTCAAAAACATTAGAAATACTCCCGTCAGGTAGTTTTATAAAAACATTGGCTGGATTTATTCTTTCAGATGACATAATAGGTAATTATAACTCAAAAGATGGAAAGTGCTATAATTAAAGTGAAAACATTCTATCCAGCAGAGAAAGGAAGATATGAAAGCAAAATACTACGAGGAAGCTGATTTACTGAGTTTAAGGATCACTAATATACCTTATAAATATGATGCCAGACAAACTGGTAATGTAATTGTACATTATAGTGATAACAAAGAACCTGTTTAATTGGGATTGTTAATGCGACTAAATTTTTGAAGGATACTACTAAAATGCTACCTAAAAAGATTCAAGGTGAATTCTTCTCTGAAACTTCTGCATCAGTAGCGCACAGAATTAGATAAGTAATATTTTCCCATACCAACCATAGTCAAACCTACAGACAATAGTTTGTTATATTAATACTAGGAACTATTTGTATCAACCTAAACTATGCCTTGGATGGGTGAGCAGATCGAAGATCCTGAGTGAAACAAGGGATTTACTTCGTACCCAAATTATGTTGTTATATTTATTCCCTAAGAGGTAGTTCAATAGTAAAACTTGTTCCTTTAGCCGGGGCACTGGAAACTTTAATTTTCCCACTATGCATTTTAACTATTTGAGAGGTAATGAAAAGGCCAACACCTAGGCCTTTTTTATATTCCCTTTGCC